>NZ_JAAALM010000123.1 GCF_009906395.1 Kineococcus indalonis | reverse complement strand
GCCCAGGAGGTCCCCCGTGCCCGCCGTCCGCGTCGTCCTCGTCGACGACCAGCAGCTCGTCCGCGCCGGTTTCCGCATGGTCATCGACTCCCAGCCGGACCTGGAGGTCGTCGGCGAGGCCTCCGACGGCCTGGCCGGGGCCCAGCTCGTCGAGCGCACCGACTGCGACGTCGTCCTCATGGACGTGCGCATGCCCGGGGTGGACGGCATCGAGGCCACCCGCCGCATCACCGGCGCGGCGCGCCCGGAGGGCCGCCCGTCCCCGCGGGTGGTGGTGCTGACCACCTTCGACCTCGACGAGTACGTCGTGGCCGCCATCGGCGCCGGCGCCAGCGGGTTCCTGCTCAAGGACGCGCCCCCCGAGGAGATGCTCGCCGCGGTGCGCACCGTGCACGCCGGCGACGCCGTCATCGCCGCCAGCTCCACCCGCCGGCTGCTGCAGCACGTCGGCCCCATGCTGCGCCAGGGCGCCGGCGCGCAGGCGGCCGCGCCGACCGCGCTGCCCGCCGACCTCACCCCCCGCGAGACGGAGGTGCTGGAGTGCATGGCGCACGGGCTGACGAACTCCGAGATCGCCGCCCGGTTCTTCGTCTCGGAGGCGACGGTGAAGACGCACGTGGGCCGGGTGCTGGCCAAGACCGGCTCGCGCGACCGCGTGCAGGCGGTCGTGCTCGCCTACACCGCCGGGCTCGTGCAGCCCGGGGACGTGCTGCGCGACGCCCGCTGAGCGCGCCGGCGCGGGCGCCGCGTCCCCCGGGGAGTCCCCCCGGGGGATGAGGCGCCCGGCGCGCGTCCCCCGCCGGTCCGAGGCGGCGGGGCGGCGGGATCACCTCCGCGTCCGACGCGGCGCGCGGGGCCGCCTCCCTACGGTCGAGGAGTTCGACGCCGGCCGTGCCGGCGGTCCACGACCGCGAGGAGAAAACCCGTGCCCACACCGCGCCCCACCCGTTCCCCGGAGGTGGTGCACGCCGCCGCCGCGGCGGTGCGCGCCACCGGGCTGCGCAAGACGTACGGCCGCGGCGACGCCGTCGTGCACGCCCTGGACGGCGTGGACGTGGAGTTCTCCCGCGGGGAGTTCACCGCCATCATGGGTCCCTCGGGCTCGGGCAAGTCCACGCTCATGCACTGCCTGGCCGGGCTGGACACCGCCACGGCCGGGCGGGTGTTCCTGGGCGAGACGGAGATCACCGCGCTGCGCGACGCCGAGTTGACCCGACTGCGCCGCGACCGCATCGGTTTCGTCTTCCAGTCCTTCAACCTGCTGCCGGTGCTCACCGCCGGGGAGAACCTCGTGCTGCCGATGGAACTGGCCGGGCGCACCCCCGAGCGCGCCTGGCACGACGAGGTCGTCACCCGCCTGGGTCTGGCGAAGAGGTTGCGGCACAAGCCCTCGGAGCTGTCCGGCGGGCAGCAGCAGCGCGTGGCCGTGGGCCGTGCGCTGCTGTCGCGCCCGGACGTGGTGTTCGCCGACGAACCCACCGGGAACCTCGACTCGCGCGCCGGCGCGGAGGTGCTGGGGCTGCTGCGCTCCAGCGTGCGCGAGTTCGGGCAGACGGTCGTCATGGTCACCCACGACCCCGTCGCCGCCGGCTACGCCGACCGCGTCGTGCTGCTGGCCGACGGGCGGCTGGCCGGCGGGCTGACCGCCCCCACGCCGGACGACGTCATCGACGCGCTGCGCACCCTGGGGGCCTGAGCCGTGCTGAGGACCACCCTGGCGCAGCTGCGCGCCCACGCCGGGCGCGTGCTCGCCTCCTGCCTGGCCGTCGTCATCGCCGTGGCGTTCGTCGTGGCGACCCTGGTGCTGAACTCCTCCGCGAGCGCCAGCCTGCTGCAGGCGGTGGGCGCGCCCTTCACCGCCAGCGCCGCCGTCGTCACCGCCGACGAGGGCGCCGACCCCGCCGCGGCGGGCCCGGCGCTGGGCGCGGCGGCCGAGCGCGTGCGCGCCCTGCCGGGCGTGGCGCAGGTGGCCGCCGACCGGGGGGCCGGCGTGCAGGTGCGCCTGCCCGGCCGCTCCGGCAGCTCCTACGCGCAGGCCGACGCCGTCACCGCCGAGGGGCCGCTGCGCTGGGAGCGCACCAGCTCCGGGCGCCTGCCGCGCGCGCCCGGCGAGGTCGCCGTCAGCGACCGCCTCGGCGCGGCCGTGGGCGACGAGCTGGAGCTGAGCGTGCCGCAGGAGGACGACGCCCCCGGGCCCGTCGCGCGGGTGCGCGTGGTGGGTGTGGTGGACCTGCGCGGGGACCCCACCGCCGGGCTGCAGGGGCGCCTGTTCGCCACCGACGCCGACGTGCGCGGCTGGGGCGCGCCCGAGCCCTCCCGCCTGCGGGTGGCGGCCGCGCCCGGCGCCGACGGCGCGCAGCTGGCCGGTGGGGTGGCCGGCGCCGTCGAGGGCGCCCTGGTCGTGCGCACCGGCGAGGAGGCCGCGCAGGACGTGGCCTCGGCCTTCACCGGGGACGCGGCGGCGCTGACCTCGGTGCTGCTGGTCTTCGGGGCGGTGGCCGTCCTCGTCGCCGGCCTGGTCATCGCCAACACCTTCGCGGTGCTGCTGGCCCAGCGCACCCGCGAGCTGGCGCTGCTGCGCTGCGTGGGCGCCACCCGCGCCCAGACCGCGCGCTCGGTGCTGCTGGAGGCGGCCGTGGTGGGCCTGCTGGCCTCGCTGGCGGGCGCCGCGGCCGGGGTGGGCCTGGCGGCGGTGGTCGCCCGGGTGGCGGCCGACGCCGACTCCCCGGTCCCGCTGGGGACGCTGGACGTGCCCGCGCACGCCCTGGTGGTGGGCGTGGTGCTCGGCACCGTCGTGACCGTGCTGGCGGCGCTGGCCCCGGCCCGGGCCGCGACCCGGGTGGCGCCGCTGGCCGCGCTGCGCCCGCTGGTGCCGGCGCCGGTGCGCTCGCGCAGCGGACTGGTGCGCCTGGTCGCCGGCGCGGTCCTCACCGTCCCCTCCGCCGCGGTCCTGGCGTGGTCCTCCTCGCGGGGGGCGCTGGTGCCGGCGGTGCTCGCCGGCGCGCTCAGCTTCGTGGGCGTGGTGCTGCTCGCCCAGCGCGTCGTGCCCGCCGTCGTCGGGCTGGCCGGGCGCCTGGTGCGCGGCGGCGGCGTGCCCGCGCGCCTGGCCGCCGGCAACGCGGTGCGCAACCCGCGCCGCACGGCGGCCACGGCCACCGCCCTGCTCATCGGCGTGACGCTGACCACGGCGATGGTGGTGGGCGCCTCCTCCACCCGCGCCACGGCCGAGGACCTGCTGGAGGCCGGCTACCCCACCGACGTCGTCGTCTCCACCTGGGAGGGGACCGTGGACGCGGGGCTGCTGCAGCGGCTGGGCGAGGTGCCCGGGGTGGCGGGCGTCGTCCCGACGCTGGAGGGCGAGGTGTCCGTGGGTGCGGGGGGCACCACGACCGTGACGGGCGTGGACCCGGCGGCGGCGGCCGCGGTGGTGCGCTCGCAGCAGCGGGCGCCGCTGCCCGGCCCCGGCGAGCTGGTGGTCCCCGGGTACGCGGCGCAGCCGCTGGGCCTGTCGACCGGCGACGTGCTGCCCGCCGCGGCGCAGGGCGGCTCGCCCGTCCCGCTGCGGGTCGTCGTGGCCCCGGACTCCCAGCAGGGCGCGCTGGCCGCCGTCGAGGACCTGCTGCGCGCCGACCCGGGCGCGGTGGTGCGCGGCGCGTGGGTGCGCCTGGACGACGGCCTGGGCGCCGAGGGCCAGGCGGGGGCCGTGGACGCGATCACCGAGGTGGTGGCCGCGTCCCTGCCCAGCAGCGACGTCAGCGGCGTCGTCGCGGTGCGCGCGGCGTTCGACCAGGTGCTGACGACGATGCTGCTGGTGGTGACCGGCCTGCTGGGGGTGGCGGTCGTCATCGCCCTGCTCGGGGTGGGCAACACCCTGGCGCTGTCGGTGGTGGAGCGCCGCCAGGAGTCGGGCCTGCTGCGCGCCCTGGGCCTGACGCGCGGGCAGCTGCGCGCCCTGCTGGCGTGGGAGGCGCTGCTCGTGGCCGGGGTGGCCGGCGTGCTGGGGGTGGCGCTGGGCACGGCGTACGGGCTGGCGGGGACCGCCTCGGTGCTGGCGCAGCAGGGCCCGGTGGTGCTCGACGTGCCGTGGGCGCGGATCACCGGGATCGTGGTGGTCGCCGCGCTCGCCGGGGTGCTCGCCTCGGTGCTGCCGGCGCGGCGCGCGGCGCGCACGTCCCCCGTGGCGGCGATCGCCGGCTGAGCGCCGGGTGCGCGGGTGGTCGGGCGGGAGGAGGGGATCCGCCCGGCCGCCGCGCGGCGCGCGGCCCCGGCAGCACCGGCACCCTGACGGGTTCGCCCGAACGGCCCCACCGCCGTGAGCATTCGGGCACCATGAGTGACGACCCGCTGGGGGGCGGGTCCTTCGACCACAGGGGGAGACGACCGTGGGTCGCACTCGCAAGCACACGTCCACCGCTCGGGCCGCCGCGCTGCTGGCCACCGCGCTGCTGCCGCTGGCCGGCGCGGGGCCGGCCGCCGCGGCACCGAGCACGACGAGCACGACGAGCACGACGAGCACGAGCGCGGCGGCGGGCACGGGCGCGGCGTGGAGCACGAGCGCGGCGTGGAGCGCGCAGCCGGGGCTGCGGGTCACCGGGGCGAGCGTGCGGACCGAGGCGCCGGCGCAGGTGGACCCGTGGCAGGACGACTGCTTCGCCGGTGCCAGCAAGGCGCTGTGCGGCTACGGCCTCGTCACGGTGGAGCTCTCCGGCTTCGACGCCTACGGCGGCATCCCGTCCTGCGACCCGGCCGAGCCCGGCTGGTCGCCGGAGACGTGCGAGCTGCCGGTGGCGTCGCTGGTGCGGACGGCCGGCACGCGCGTGGACCTGCTCGTGCGGTGCGAGGGGCGCTCGCGGCCCACCCGGCGCACCGTGGCGGTGGCGACCGAGCCCAGCGCCCTCGCCCTGTCGGACGCCGGCGCCATGACGCGCCTGGACAGCGACAGCGCCGAGGTGGCCATCGCGTTCTACCTGCCGCGCCCCTCGCAGGTGCGCGCCTGCGAGGGGCCCTCGCAGCTGCTGGCGGCGACGGCGCGCCACGTCACGGTGAGCTGGAGCGGGCAGGGGGCCGTCCCCGCGGGGAGGGCCACGCTGCGCGGCACCCACCGCTTCCCCCTCGGCTGAGCGCCCGGGCGCTGCACGGGCCGTGGCAGGCTGGCCGCATGGCTGTCGTGAAGATCAACGCGATCGAGGTGCCCGAGGGCGGCGGGGCGGAGCTGGAGCGCCGCTTCGCGCACCGGATGGGCGCCGTGGAGGGCACCGAGGGGTTCCTGGGCTTCGAGCTGCTGCGCCCGGTGGCGGGCGAGTCGCGCTACTTCGTCTACACGAGGTGGGAGACCGAGGAGGCGTTCCAGGCGTGGGCGGGCGGCGGGGCGAAGGCCGCGCACGCCGGTGAGCGCGCGAAGCCGGTGGCCACCGGCGCGAGCCTGCTGGAGTTCGAGGTCGTGCTCGGCGCCGGCCCGGCGCCCGCCGCCGGCTGACGCACCCGCCGCCGACTGACGCACCGGGCGCCTCAGCGCCGCCGCAGGCGCACCGGCCCGCGCGCGGTGGAGGGGTCCACCGCGCGCCCGCCCTGCACGAGGTGCGCCTCGCCGGCCGCGACGAGGCGGCGGGCGGCGGAGCGGGCCGGCTGCACCAGCTCGCGCCAGCCCTCGCCGCCCACGGCGCGGGCGGCCTCCTCGGGGTCCACGCCCGCCGCGGCGGGGCGGGCGGCCAGCAGCTCGCGCAGCACCTCCTCCAGGCGGGCGTCCACCGCCGCGCCGGCCCCGCGGGCGCGGCGGCGGCAGGCGTCGGAGCAGTACCGCACCTGCTCCCAGTCCCGCGCCCACGCGCGGCGCCAGGTGATGGTGCGCCCGCAGACGGCGCAGTCCTTCGCGGGCGGTTCGGTGCCGCGGGCGCCGGGGGTGCTGCGGGTGCGGTGGGCCACCGGATCGTCCTACCCGCTGCCGCGCGCGCCCGCGCGCCGGGTGGTCCTGCCGGGACCCGCCGGGGCCCTCGACGGCGCACGCCCCGGCGGCTACCGTGATCCCCGAGTGATTGCTCGTTCAACGACCAGGAGGAACCACCGTGAGCGTGAAGCTCGCCATCGTCTACTACTCGGCCACCGGCACCACCCGCGCCATGGCCGAGCGCCTGGCCGCCGCCGGCGAGGCCGCCGGCGCCGACGTGCGCCTGCGCCAGGTCGAGCGCCGGCCCACCGGCGGGGAGAAGGCCGCCACCGACGCGCAGGCCGCCGAGGCCGAGGCGAGCAAGGGCGCCCCCGGCGCCAGCGCCGACGACGTCGTGTGGGCCGACGCCGTGCTGTTCGGCTCCCCCACCCGCTACGGCAACGTCGCCGGCCAGCTGAAGACCTTCCTGGACTCCCTGGGCGCCCAGTGGGCCCAGGGCCTGCTGGCCGACAAGGTGTACGCCGGGTTCACCACCTCCCAGACCGCCCACGGCGGCCAGGAGACGACCCTCATCGCCCTCTACAACACGATCTACCACTTCGGCGGCATCATCGTGCCGCCCGGCTACACCGACGGGCTGAAGTTCGTCGACGGCAACCCCTACGGCGTCAGCCACGTCACCGGCGGCGGCAACGACATCCCGCTGGGCGAGGCCGAGCTGAACGCGCTGGACCACCTCGCCACGCGCGTGGTGACGATCGCCGGGCGCCTGAAGGGCGAGTGAGCCGCGCGGCCGGCGCCCACCGGGGCGCCAGCCGCCCCGGGAGCCCCGCCGCCCCTCAGCGGCGCAGCTCCTCCAGCTCCCACGTGCGGGCCTCCTGCTCACCGGCGGCCGAGCACGTCAGCCGCTGCGCCGGGGCGCGCCCCTCGCGCAGGTCCACCTCCAGCGGCGCGCCGCCGGCCTCGAAGGACACCCGCCAGCGCGCCCGCCCGCCGGGCGCGTCGGGCAGGCGCTCCGCCCGCCGCGGCGCGAAGGCCTCCAGGCGGTCCTCGCCGAGCAGCAGGCGGGCGTGGCCCTCGGCGGCCTGCACGACGACGGCGTCGCCGCAGCGACCGCGCAGCTTGGCCGGCAGCACCCGCCCGGCGCGCACCGCCGCCAGCAGCGCCGCGGCGTCGTCGGGCTCCACGTGCCCGTGCACGGCCCCGCCGGGCAGCGCCAGCACCGTCGCGGCGAAGCGGTCCCCGCCCAGGTGCGAGCACTCCCACACCGCCTCGGCGTCCAGCGCGGCCAGCGCGGTGACCACCGGGCGGCCGCGCACGGCGCAGCACCAGTCCTTGCGCCCGTGGGTGCACACCAGCAGCAGCGGCCCGCGCGCAGCGCTCCAGCCCTCCTCGTCCGCGGCGGCCACCGCCAGGTCGGCGGGGTCGGCCAGGCGGGTGAGCAGCGCGCCGGCGCCGCGGCGGCAGTCGGCCAGGAACAGCCGCCGCGGGCCGTCGGGGTCGCGCCCGGCGGCGTGGGGGCGGCGCACCAGCAGCGGCTTGAGGCCGCGGCGGGCGGCCACCGCCTTCAGCGCGGTGGTGACCGCCTCCCCCAGCCGGGAGGCCGGCAGGGCGCCCGGGCCCCACGGGCCGGGCTCCTCCACGAGCAGGTAGCCGCGCACCGCGGTGGCGGTGCCGAGCATCGGCTCGCGGTCCCCCTGCGCCCGGGCGGCGCAGGAGAACCGCTCGCCGGTGGCGGTGTCAGCGCTCAGGCGGGCCCCGCAGGCAGCAGCACGTTCTCGCGCAGCAGGCGGCGCAGCACCACCAGCGCGTCGCCCTCGTCGAGGCCGGCGCCGGCGGCGGCCAGCTCCCCCGCGGAGGTGGCGGGCGAGGCCAGCACCTGCTCCAGCGCCGGGCGGACCCACCCGGGGAACGCCACGCGCCGGTCGGGCAGGACGAGCTCCACGCGCTCGCCGGCCTCGGCCAGCCGCACGGTCAGCCCGCGCCGCGGGCGCAGCCGGGTGCCCGCGCCCAGGGAGCGGGCGGTGGCGTCCTGGGCCAGCGCGCCCACCGGCTCGGCGGGCACGGCGCGATCGCGCCGCCGCTGCACCAGGCGGTGCACGGCGGCCTCGTCCAGCCCGGCCAGCCAGCGCGCGGCGGCGGCGCGGAAGGCCTCCACGTCGACGTCCTGGCCGGGCAGCGGCAGGGCGCGGCGCAGCGCCACGTCGTCGCGGCCGGCGGAGGCGACGGCGTCGGAGAGCACGTCGGCCCACGTGGTGGCCAGCAGCCCGACGGTCAGGTGCACCGAGCGCTCCTCGGTGGTGCGCGCCGAGTGCAGCCAGCCGCGCGGCAGGTACAGCGCGTCGCCGGGCTCCAGGACGGTGTCGATGACGGGCGCGCGCCCGCCGACGGGGTCCGGGCCCAGCGCCTTGGACGGCTGGGACTTCAGCGGCAGCTCCACGACCGGCGGGTGGATCGTCCAGTGCTTGCGCCCGTCGACCTGCAGCACGACCACGTCGTGGGTGTCGTGGTGGGGCTTGAAGCCCTGCGCGCCGGGCGGGGTGACGTAGACGTTGACCTGGCACTGGTGGCCGAGGTCGGCGGCGAGGTCCGCGCAGAAGGTCGCCAGCGGCGGCCAGGTGCGGTGCAGGGCCTGCAGCACGATCGTGGCGCCGTCGGCGAAGGCGCGGGCGACGCCGTCGCTGTCGGGCAGGTCGGAGAGCTGCTGGTTGCCGGCGACGGCGCTGCGGGTGAAGGCGCTGCGCGGCAGGCCCGCGCCGTCCTTGACCATCGTGAAGAACGGGGTGCGCAGCGCGCGCGGGCCGAGCAGCTCGTCGACGTCGGCGGTGGAGAGCAGGTCGTCGAAGTCGGCGCGCCCGCCCCGGGCGGAGCGCTCGGCGGCGCGCACCAGCAGCGGGCGGGTGTTCCAGTGCTCGGTGGCGATCGCGCCGGCGGCGGCGCCGAAGCACCGCTGCAGGGCCGACGCGCCCGGCGCCGCCCCCGGGGTGGGGGCGGCGCCGGGG
>NZ_JAAALM010000122.1 GCF_009906395.1 Kineococcus indalonis | reverse complement strand
GGGTGGGCCGGTCCTCGCGCGGCGGTCCTCCACGCGCCGGCGTCGAGCGGCGCTGCTGGCCGCGTGCGCGGTGGTGCTGGCCGCCGTGGCCGGTGCCACCGCCTCGGCCGGCACGCGCGGCGACTACGCCTTCGTGCTGGCCAGCCTGGGCGCGGGGACGGCCTTCGCGCTCACCGGTGCGCTGCTGGTGGGCCTGCGCGCGGGCAACCGGCTGGGCCCGGTGCTGCTGGGTTCGGGGACGGCGATGGTCGCCGACTTCGCCCTGCGCGGGTACGCGGTGCGCGGCCTCGAGCTCGCCCCGGGCTCGCTGCCCGGCGCGCCGGCGGCCGCGTGGCTGGGTTTCGCGCTGGACCCGCTCTTCTTCCCCGTGCCGCTGGCGGTGGTGCTGCTGCTCTTCCCCGACGGCCGGCTGCCCTCGCGGCGCTGGCGGGCCGTGCTCGCCCTAGCGCCGGCCGTGCTCGCCGTGCACGTGGCGCTGCTGCTCCTGCGCGACGGGCCGCTGCAGGACGAGACGCACCGCTACGAGATCGCGTGGTCCGGCCCCCTGCCCAGCGACGTCGTGGCCGTGACGGGCGCGCTGACGCTGGCGGGCATCGCGCTGCTGCTGGCCGCGGTGGCCTCGCTGGTGCTGCGCCACCGGCGCAGCGACGCGCTCGGGCGCCAGCGGTTGCGCCCGCTGGCGCTGGCCGGCGCGCTGGCCGCCACGGCGCTGGTGGTGCAGGGCGCATCCCCCGCCGGCTCGTCGCTGGAGGCCGGCGGCAGGTTCGGCTTCGTCGCCGTCGTCACCCTCGGCTTCCCGCTGGCCCTGGCCGTGGGGGCGCTGCGCTACCGGCTGTGGGAGCTGGACCGGGTGCTGGTGGCCACCATCGTGCACGCGCTCCTGGCGCTGGTGATCACGGCCGTCTACGTCGCGGTCGTGGTCGCGCTCCCCGCCCTGGCCGGCGCGGGCCGGCAGGACCTCGACCTGCTGCCCTCGGTGCTGGCCACCGCCGTGGTGGCCGTCGGTTTCGCCCCGGCCAGGCAGCGCCTGACGCGCTGGGCACGCCGCGCGGTCTACGGGGTGCGCGCCGACCCCTACCGCGCCCTGGCCGCCCTGCCCCACCGGTTGGCCGAGGCCCCCACCGTCGAGGAGGTCCTGCCCCGCACCGCCGAGGCGCTGCGCGCCGGGCTGGGGGTGCCCGCCGCGCGGGTGCGCGCCTTCGCCGCCGCGCACGGGGCGAAGGCGGGCGAGGACACGGCGGGCGAGGACGGTGGTGCGCCGGTCGTGGGGACCGCGTGGGCCGTCAGCGGTGCCGACAGCACCGCCCCAGGCACCCCCGCCGAGTTCCTCGAGCCCGGGGAGCTGCTGACCGTCACCGTGCGGCACCTGGGTGTGCCGGTGGGCGACGTGGCGGTCCTGCCCTCCCCGGACCGTCCGCTGAGCGCGGCCGACCACCGCCTGCTGCGCGACCTGGCCGCGCAGGCCGGACCGGCGCTGCGCGCGGCGGCGCTGACCGCGGAGCTGCGGCTGCGCCTGGAGCAGATCAACGAGCAGGCCCAGGAACTGCGCGCCAGCCGGGCCCGGATCGTCAGCGCCCAGTCCGCCGAGCGGCGCCGGCTGGAGCGCGACCTGCACGACGGGGCCCAGCAGCAGCTGGTCGCCCTGGGCGTGCACCTGCGCAGCGCGCTGGAGGCCACCGAGCCGACCGCGCGCACCGCCGCCGTGCAGCGCTGCCTGGACGAGCTGGGCACCTGCCTGGACGACCTGCGCGAGCTGGCCCGCGGCATCCACCCACCCGTGCTGGCCGCCCACGGCCTGGCAGCGGCGCTGAGGGCCAGAGCGCGGGCGGCCGGCGGGCGCGTGCGGGTGCAGGTGGGACCCGGCGCGGCAGGCGTCCGCTGGGAGAGCGAGGTGGAGCTCGCCGTCTACTTCACCTGCCTGGAGGCGCTGCAGAACGCGGCCAAGCACGCGCCCGCGGCCGAGGTCCTGCTCACCCTGGAGGCCACCGGCGAGCGCCTCACCTTCACCGTCACCGACGACGGGCCCGGCTTCGACGCCACGCGCACCGCGCACGGCAGCGGGCTGGTGGGCATGGCCGACCGCACCGGCGCGCTGGGCGGCACCCTGCGCACCACCTCCGCACCGGGCGCGGGGACGAGCGTGCGGGGATCGCTGCCCGCCACGCCGCGTCCCTGAGGGGCGCGGGGAGCGCCGGTGCACGGGCAGGTGCAGGTGCCGGCACCTCCGCGCGGTGTGGTGCAGGCACCAGTGCCCGCGTCCCGGCGCCCGGCCACCCTGGACGGGCAGGCGGTCGCCGGCCGCCGTCAGCACCGACCCGGACGGGGGAGGAACGACCCATGAGTTCGAGCACACCGGTGCAGCAGGTGCAGCGCTCGCCCGCGCGGCAGCTGTGGTCCAGGGGCGACTTCCACCGGATCGGGGTGAGCCAGTCGATCGTCGCCGAGCGCCTGGTGGCCGACCTGCACGTGTACACCGGCGAACGCGTGCTGGACGTGGCCGGCGGCTCGGGCAACACCGCCCTGGCCGCCGCGCGGCGCTGGGCCGAGGTCACCTGCACCGACGCCGTTCCCGAGCTGCTGGAGATCGCCGCCCAGCGCGCGAGCGCCGAGCGGGTCCCGCTGCGGGTGCAGGTCGCCGAGGTGGAGGACCTGCCCTTCCCCGACGGCGGTTTCGACGTGGTCACCTCCACCTTCGGCGCGATGTACGCCGCCGACCACCACCGCGCCGCCGAGGAGATGCTGCGCGTGCTGCGCCCCGGCGGGCGCCTGGGCCTGACCGCCTGGACCCCCGACGGGTGGTGCGGTGCCCAGGGCGCCTTGAGCCGCCGCTACCTGCCTCCGCCCCCGGACCAGGAGCAGGACCCGCCGCAGGTGCCGGGCACGGCCTGGGGCGAGCCCGAGCACGTGCGCGCACTGCTCGGTGATCGCGTGGAGGCGCTGCAGCTCGTCACGCGCACCAGCGCCATCACCGCCACGGACACCACGGCGCTGTTCGAGCTGTGGATCGAGTGCGCCGCTCCCCTGGCCGCGTTCTTCGCCGCGCTGCAGCCGCAGCAGCGCGCCGCGGCGCGGCGGGAGTGGATCGCGCTGGCCGAGCGCTTCAACTCCGCCCGGGACGGGACCTGCGAGATCGCCGCGGAGCACCTCTCGGTCACCGCCACCAGGCGCTGAGAGCAGCGCCGCCCGCGACGAGGAGCTGGACGGACCACCGGAGGGAGCGACCCGTGACGGAGGAGCAGGTGCACGAGCGTCACGACGAGGCCGCTCGCACGGCGGCACCGCCACGGAGCACCGCTCGGAGGCCGCGATCCTGGCCGAGGTCCTGCGCACCCACCACGGCGTCCCCGCGCGCGCCGTCGCGCTGGAGGAGCGCTCCACCCGCTGCGGCCAGAGCGCTGAGCTGTCCCTGGAGGTGGTGCGCACCGGGCCCGGACCGGTGCGCTCGATCCTGCTCGTGCAGGACCCCACGACGCAGCGCAGGACCCACGCCTGCTTCGAGCGCCACTGGCGCGACAGCGCAGGTACCGCCGTCGTCAGCCACGCCCCCTTCGGGCCCGTGGTCGGCGAGGACAGCGGCGAGTCCCGGGTGGCCGATCCGGCCGGGCGGACGGCATGGTCCCCGACCCGCGCGGGAACCCCGACCCGCCGCCACCGGCAGGCCTGAGCCCGCCTTCACGAGGGCCACCACCGGCACCCCGGCCGGGCGAGCGCGAGCGGCTGAGCCCGCTGCGGCGTCACGGGCGCGTCGACGGCCGCGACGCCGTCGAGCCGGCACAGGTCGCGTGTCCGCCGGAGGCCTAGGTAGACTGGTCTACCTAGTGGCCGGCACGAGCAGGAGCGACCGTGGCGAACGAGCCGACGACGGCAGGGCGCAAGCAGTCAGCGCGAGACCGGCTGCTGCAGGCGGCCGCGCGACGCTTCTACGCCGACGGCATCGCCGCCACCGGCATCGACACCATCACCGCCGAGGCCGGAGTGGCGAAGATGAGCCTGTACAACAACTTCGCCTCCAAGGCCGACCTCGTCCAGGCCTACCTGCAGGCCCGCCACCAGGAGTGGTCGCAGCTGTACGCCGTCCGCCGCGACCGAGCCGACGCCGCCGCCGGCGGCCCGCGCGAGCGGGTGCTGGCCGTCTTCGACGCCTACCTCGACCACGCCGAGAGCGCCCACGAGCACGGCTTCCGCGGCTGCGGGCAGCTCAACGCCGCCGCCGAGCTCCCCGTCGGCGACCCCGCCCGCCTGGTGGTGCAGCAGCACAAGGAGGACGTCGAGGCGATCGTGCGCGGCGAGCTGGAGCAGCTGACCACCCCGCAGCGGGCCGCCGAGACGGCCGAGCACCTGTCCTTCCTGCTGGAGGGGTCGATGGCCCGCGCCGGGCTCGAAGGTGCCCCCGGGCGCATCCTGCGCGCGCGATCGATCGCCCGCAGCGTCCTCGACGCCCTCGACCGCCCCGGTGGCGCGGCGACCGACCCGGCGACCGACCCGGCGACGGGGACGGTCCCCCGGTCGTGATCGCCATCGTCCTCGCCGCGCTGCTGTGGGGCACCACCGGCACCGCGGCCACCCTGCTGCCCGCCACCGTCAGCCCCCTGGCCGCCGGGGCGGCGACCACAGCCGTCGGCGGACCGCTCCTCGCGTTCAGCGCACCGCGCCGGACGACGGACGTGCTGCGCTCGAGCCGCAGCACGTGGGCGCTGCTGGCGCCCGGTGCGCTGTGCGTGGCGCTCTACCCGCTGGCGTTCTACACCTCGATGTCCCTGGCCGGGGTGGCCATCGGCAACGTGGTCTCCCTGGGCACCGCACCGGTCGCCGCCGCCCTGCTCGAACGCCTCCTGGACCCCGCGCACCGGCGCCGCCGGCTGCAACCGCGCTGGGTGGCCGCGGCCGCGGCCTCCATCACCGGCGTCGTGGTCCTGGCCCTCTTCGGTCACGGCACCGGCGACGAGGCGGTCGTCGACGTCGAGGGGCACGGGACCCTGCTGACGGGGATCGCCTGCGGCGTGCTGGCCGGGGCGACCTACGCCGGGTACACCTGCACCGCCGGCCGCCTCATCAGTCGAGGTTCCTCCTCACGGGGAGCGGTGGCCGCGCAGTTCGGCCTGGGGGCGCTGCTGCTGTGGCCGGTGCTGATCGCCACCGGCGCCCCCCTGCTGAGCACCACCGCCACGACCGGCCCCGCGTCCGGCTCGGACGAGCACACGCTGCTGCTCGCGCTGGTGGGGACACCGGCACCGTGGCAGGTCATCGCCTACCTGGCGCTGGGACCGGTGCTCACCGCCTACCTGCTCTTCGGGCGGGGCCTGCGCACCGTCGCCGGATCACGCGCGACGACGCTGACGCTGCTGGAGCCCTTCGTGGCCACCCTGCTGGCCGTGCTGGTCCTGGGTGAGCGGCTGACCCCCCTCGGGTGGGTGGGGCTGGCGCTGGTCCTGGCCGGGGTGGTCGCGGTGGCGCTGGAAGCGGTTCGGTCGCCGGACCCGAAGGTCCCTGAGGCGCACCCGGGCACCCCGACCTCCTCGCACCCGGCCACCTCGCACCCGGCCACCTCGCGAACCACGTCGCGGTCGCAGCGCGGGCGTCGAACCCCCGCCGGCGGGGTCGGGGCGCGGCTAGAGTCGGGCGGACCTGGATCACCACCGACGTGACCTCCCTGGGGGATCCGATGACCGCACCGGGCGAGTCGGTGACCGGGGCGGCGTGGCCCGCCCTGCGGGTGGACGACTGGACCCCGACCCGCGACACCCTGCACATGTGGGTCCAGATCGTCGGCAAGGTGCGGCTGGTCCACGCCCCGCTGGTCAACCACTGGTGGCAGAGCACCCTCTACGTGAGCCCGCGGGGCCTGACCACCTCCGCGATACCGCACGGCGACGGGGCCTTCGACCTGGAGTTCGACTTCGTCGAGCACCAGCTGCTGGCGCGCTCCAGCAGCGGCCGCACACGGACCGTGGCCCTGGAGCCCAAGCCCACCGCGCAGTTCTACGAGCAGGTCGTGGCGGCGCTGGGCGGTCTCGGCGTCCGTGCGGGCATCCGAGCCACCCCGAACGAGGTGGAGCCCGCCATCCCCTTCGCCAAGGACCACCAGCACGCCTCCTACGACCCGCAGGCGGTCAACGCGTTCTGGCGGCAGCTGCTGCAGGCCCACCGCGTGCTGGGCCGGTTCCGCTCCCACTTCGTCGGCAAGGTCAGCCCGGTGCACTTCTTCTGGGGAGCCATGGACCTGGCCTGCACGCGCTTCTCCGGGCGCGGGGCGCCGACCCACCCCGGCGGAGCCCCGAACTGCGGCGACTGGGTCATGGCGGAGGGTTACTCCCGTGAACTCAGCAGTTGCGGGTTCTGGCCGGGCGGGGGCGAGGAGGGCGCCTTCTACGCCTACGCCTACCCCGAGCCGGACGGGTTCGCCGGCCACCCCGTGCAGCCGCAGGGTGCTCGTTACAGCACCGAGAACCGGCAGTACCTGCTGCCCTACGAGGTCGTGCGCCGTGCCGCCGACCCGGATCGCGCGCTGATGGACTTCCTGCAGAGCACGTACGCGGCCGCCGCCGAGCACGGGCGGTGGGACCGCGCCGCGCTGGAGCAGGATCCGGCGCGCTGGGACCACCTGCGCTGAGCGCACCCTGCAGCACCGCAGGTGGGACACCGCCCACAAGGGGCTTCGATCCCACCAGAACGGCGTGGTCGAGGTGCGACCGCGGCCGGTGGCGGCTGGTGGGTCCCGGTGCCCCGCTCTGGCGCACGGAGCGCGTCACCGCGCAGGGGTCGAGGACTTCACCGACTCCAGGACCGGGTACGCGATCGTGGACGCCGCCTCGCACGGGGGAGGGGTGCAGGTCTTCGCGGAGCACCCGCACCTGCGCCTGATCGGGGGGACTGGATCGAGGTGCTGCAGTGCCCGCCGGTTCCTGGACAGCCCGCCTGGACCGTGCGCGCCAGCCGGCTGCCGCGGATCCGCCTCGAGCACCGCGTTGCCAACGGTATCAATGCATTGATATCACTGTTATCGCCTTGGTCCGGCGATCCTGCTACCGACGTCAGCGAGACTGGGATGATCGTCATCACCGGTGCGACGGGTGCTCTCAACGGCGCCACCACCGAGCACCTGCTCACCCGCCTGCCCGCCGAGGAACTGCTCGTCGTGGCCCGTGAACCCGCCAGGGCGGAGCGGTTCGCCCGGAGGGGCGTCGCCGTCCGCCACGGCGACCACGCCGAGCCCGACACCCTCGTGCCCGCCTTCGCCGGAGCCGACCAGCTGCTGCTGGTCTCCTCCAGCGACCCCTTCGCCGACGCCGTCGCCCTGCACACCGCTGCCGTGGACGCCGCGGTGCGGGCCGGCGTCGGGCGCGTGCTGCACACCAGCCACCAGGGGGCCTCACCCCGGACTCCCTTCGGCCCCGGTCGCGACCACGCCGCCACCGAGGTCGTGCTGGAGAGATCCGGCCTGCCGTGGACGTCGCTGCGCAACGGCTTCCACGCCCACAGCCTGGCCCGGCTGGCCGGTGACTGGCGCTCCACCGGATCCATCGCCGTCCCCGCGGACGGGCCGGTGTCCTGGACCGCGCGCGAGGACGCCGCCGAGGCCGCAGCGGTCGTCATCGCCCGGCTCGCCGCCGGCGAGACCGGCCTCGACGGTCCCCTGACGCTCACCGCCGACGAGGCGCCCACCTTCGCCGACGTCGCCGCCCTCCTCTCCCGGGCCGGCGGGCGCCACGTCGAGCGCGTCCTCGTCGAGCCCGAGGAGTGGCTCGCCGCCCAGGTGCGCGCAGGGCGCCCCGAGGCGGTGGCGCGCTTCGCGCTGGCCGTGTTCCGGGCCGCCGCCGAGGGTTTCTTCGCCCAGACGTCACCGCTGCTCGCCGACCTGCTGACCCGTCGGCCGGCCACAGCCCTGGACGCCCTGACCACGCCCCGGCTGCACTGAGGGGCACGGGCGCGCGAGGCAGCGGTCGCCCCGGCACAGCCGTCGTCACCGGGACGGCCAGGACGGCCCCGGCCCGCCGCGGCCACCGGGCTCACTCCCGGGGCGTCGTCGACGCCGGCCGCGGCGCTGCCCGTGCGCCAGGTCCTCGGTCCCGCCGACCTGGCCCGCGCCCCGGGTCGCCGGTCGCCGGGGCACCAGCTGAGCCTGCGCCTGCAGGTGCAGGACGCCCACCCGCCCCTGCGGTCGTGACGCCGGCCGCGCGCTCGTGCCGGTGGCCCAGCGGTCACCCGGGACTCACGCGGGCTTGACCACGCACCACTCGTTGCCCTCCGGGTCGAGCAGCACCTGGAACGAGCCGGCCCGGTCCCGGTGCACCGCACCCACCCGTCGCGCGCCCAGCGCCTCCGCCTGCACGGTGGCCGCCTCGATGTCGTGCACCCGCACGTCCAGGTGCACGCGGTTCTTCACCGTCTTGACCTCGGGCACCTGCTGGAAGGACAGCTGCGTCCACCCCGGCGGCACCACGTACCACCACGCCTCATCGCGCTCGACCGGGTCCCCACCGAGCACCCGCGCCCAGAACGCCGCCAGCACCTCCGGCTGCGCGCAGTCGATGACGACCTCGTCGATGCTCCCGATCACACAGCGAACCCAGCCCCGCGCCGCACCCGCTCGACAGCCCTCGGCGCGCGCGCGGAGCGCTCCCACCCGCACGACGTCCCGGAGCGGTCCTCCTGCTCAGCGGCCGGCACGGGCCGGCACAGGCCGGCACGAGCTTCAGCACCGGCCAGGGCACGGCCAGGGCACGGCCAGGGCACGGCCAGGGCACGGCCGCGGGCTCAGCCCGGGCCGCCCTGGTAGCGGGAGACCACCGGCTCGGCGTCCACGCCCTGAACCGTCCTGCCGTCGGCCAGGTGCAGCGTGAGCTGCGCGGCCCGTGAACGGCCCGCGGGCCACCAGGCGGCGAAGTAGCCGTTGCTCACCGTCGCGGTGACCACCCCCTCCC
>NZ_JAAALM010000121.1 GCF_009906395.1 Kineococcus indalonis | reverse complement strand
ATGTAGAGCGTGCCGTGCACCGGGCCGAGCACGCGGCTGATGGACTCCCCGGCCGGCAGGATCGGGCCCCACACCCCGCCGACGGTCCGGGAGGACGAGACGTGAGCAGCACCCGATGAGCGCCGACCGCGCCACCGCCCCCACCAGCACCCCGGCCAAGGTGCGCTCGGCGCTGACGCGCTACCGGGTGATGGCCTGGGCCACCGGCATCGGGCTGCTCGTGCTGACCTACTCGCTGCTGCGCTACCTGCCGGGCCTGCACGACCTGCCGGCCGGGGAGTCCATCAGCCGCGTGCTCGGCCCGGTGCACGGCACGCTCTACATCGTCCTGCTCGTCACCACGTTCGACCTCGGCACGCGGGTGCGCTGGCCCTGGGGCCGCATGCTGCTGACCGCGCTGGCCGGCACCGTGCCGTTCCTGTCCTTCTACGCCGAGCACAAGAACCAGCGCGCGGTGCAGGAGCGGCTGGCGGCGCGCCCGTCGGCGAGCTGAGGCGCCCGTGACGTCCCGCGGGCCGGGCACCACCGGCGAGCGCCCCGCGCTGCAGCGCGTCGTCGTCCACGTCGCGCTGCGCGCGCGCGGGCGGCTGCTGGTGGCCCCCGCGCCCGGCGGTCCCGGCGCGCCCGCGGTCCTGCCGTGGGCGGTCCTGCGCCACGGCGAGACCCCCGCCGCCGGCGCGCAGCGCGCCCTGGACGCCGTCGGCGGCCCGGCCGCGCGGGCCGGCGGTGCGCCGCTGGAGGTCCGCGACGCCGTGCGCCGCGCCCTGGGCGACGAGGTGCCCGGCCACGAGGACGGGGTGGACCTGCACACCGTGCACGTGGTGCTGCCCGCCTCGCCGGCCGAGGACGTGCGCGCCGAGCACGCCCGGCCCCGCGGCGACGGCGGCGCCCGCTGGGCGCCGGACCGCGGCGGGCACCACCCGCTGCTGGCCGACGCGCTCGCGCGCGTCGAGCCCGGTGAGCTGGTGCGGCTGAGCGCCCCCGCCGACGGGGACGCCCCGGTGGTGCGCCAGCGGCTGGCCGCCTACGCGGTCGTGGTCAACCCCGCCGGGGAGATCCTGCTGACCCGCCTGTCGGCGCTGACGCCCAGCCCGGGCCGCTGGACGCTGCCCGGCGGCGGGGTCGACCACGGCGAGCACCCGCTGACCGCGGCGGTGCGCGAGGTCCACGAGGAGACCGGCATGGACGTCGACGTGGACGGCCTGGCCGACATCGGCTCCGAGCACTTCACCGGCCGCTCCCCGCGCGGGGTGCTGGAGGACTTCCACGCCGTGCGGGTGCTCGTCACCGCCACCGCGCGCCAGGTGCGCGACCCGCGCGTGCTGGACGTGGGCGGCAGCACCGACCTGAGCTCCTGGGTCCCGCTGGCCGACGCCCCGCACCGCGGGCTGGTGGGCGTGGCCCACCGCGGGGTGCAGATCGCGCTGCGCCGGCGCGAGCAGGAGCGGCTGGCCGGTCGCGGGGCCTGACGCGAGGAGTTCACGCGGAAAGGGCTCCCGTGCGCGCTGCGTGACTGGCAGACTCCGGCCGCCGTCCGTCACCTCGTGGAAGCGAGCTCATGAGCCGTCCCCTCCTCCGACTCGTCGGTCCCGCAGCCGGCCTCGTGGCGTTCACGGGCTCGCTGGGCGTGGTGTGCGCGGGGCTGGCCCCGGCGGCCCTCGCCGCCACCGCCACCGTCAGCCCGACCGCGACCGCCACCGCCACGGCCACCGCGGCGCCGGCGCCGGTGCCCGCCGGGCAGGTCGGCGCGCTGCTGCCCGCCCCCGCCGCCGGGCAGACGCAGGTGCAGATCGGGGCGTTCAACGACCTGCACGGTCGCCTGGAGGCCCCTGACGAGACCGACGACGGCGCGCCGATCGGCGGCGCCGCGCAGCTCGCCGGCGCGCTGGACGCGATGCGCGCGCAGCAGCCGAACACCGTGGTCGCCTCCGTCGGCGACAACATCGGCGCCTCCACCTTCACCTCCTTCATCCAGCAGGACGCGCCGACGCTGGAGGCGCTGGACGCGATGGGCGTGGCCGCCTCCGCGGTCGGCAACCACGAGTTCGACAAGGGCTACGAGGACCTCACCGGCCGCGTCGACGAGCTGGCGGGCTTCCCGTACCTGGGCGCGAACGTCCTGCGCGCCGACGGCAGCCCGGCCCTGGACGCGTACGACGTCGTCGACGTCGGCGGCGTGAGCGTGGGCTTCGTCGGCGTCGTCACGCAGGCCACCCCGAGCCTGGTCGCCCCCGACGGCATCCGCGGCCTGCGGTTCACCGACCCGGTCGCCGCCACCAACCGCGTCGCGGCGCAGCTGTCCGACGGGGACGCCGCCAACGGCGAGGCGGACGTGGTCGTGCTGCTCGCCCACGAGGGCTCCGAGGGCACCGACTGCGAGGGGGTCCGCACCTCCGGGGAGTTCGGGAAGATCGTGCAGGGCGCCTCCGCCCAGGTCGACGCCATCCTCTCGGGGCACACGCACGTGCTCTACGACTGCGAGTACCCGGTGGCGGGCAAGCGGGTGGCGCGCCCGGTGCTGTCGGCCGAGTCGTACTCCGTGGCCGTGGACCGCCTCGTGCTGAACGTCGACGACGCCACCGGCGAGGTCGTCGCGCAGGCCCACCAGGTGCTGCCGGTGGAGGGCTTCGCGCCGGACGCCGGCGTGCAGGCGATCGTCGAGGAGGCCGTGGCGTTCGCGGAGGAGGAGGGCGCGCGCCCCGTGGGCCGCATCACCACCGACGTCAAGCGCGCCTTCGCCGGCGCCGAGGACGACCGCGGCACCCAGTCGCCGCTGGCCAACCTCATCGCCGACGCGCAGCTGCAGCAGACCCGCGGGGCCGGCGCGCAGATCGCGCTGATGAACCCCGGCGGCGTGCGCGACGACCTGGACTTCGCGCAGTCCGGCACCGAGGGCGACGGCGTGGTCACCTACGCCGAGGCCGCGGCGGTGCAGCCCTTCGCGAACTCCGTGGTCACCGTGACCCTCACCGGCGCGCAGGTGCGCAGGGCGCTGGAGCAGCAGTGGCAGCCGGCCGGCTCCTCGCGCCCGGTGCTGGCGCTGGGCGTCTCGCGCGGCTTCTCCTTCACCTACGACCCGGCCGCCCCGGCCGGGCAGCGCATCACCTCGGTGACGCTGGACGGGGTGCCCCTGGACCCGGCCGCCCCGTACCGGGTGACGGTCAACAGCTTCCTGGCCTCCGGCGGGGACAACTTCACCGCCCTGGCCGAGGGCAGCGCCCGCACCGAGCTGGGCCGCACGGACCTGGAGGCCTTCACCGCCTTCCTGGGCCTGCCGGAGAACCAGGGCCTGACGGCCGACCAGCGGCCCCGCTCGGCGGTGGCCGCCGCGCCGGCCCCCTCGCCGACCGCCACCGCCCCGGCGCCCACCGGCGCGCCGGCGCCGTCGCCCACGTCCGCGGCGCCCCTCGTGCCGGTGGTCACGCGCCCGACGGCGACCCCGCCGGCCGCCCGGCCCACGACCCGGCCGCTCGTGCGGCCCACGTCCCGGCCCGCGGCGGTCTCCGGGCGCCTGGCGCACACCGGAACCGACGTGGCGCCGTACGCGGCCGGCGGCGCCGGGCTGGTGCTCGTCGGCGGGGTGCTGCTGGCGCTGTCGCGCCGCCGCGCGGGCGCCCGGGGCTGAGGCCCCCGGCGCTGAGGCCCCCGGCGCTGAGGCCCCCGGCGCTCCGGGCGGGGACGACGCAGGGCCACCCGGTTTCCCGGGTGGCCCTGCGCACGCTGGTGGTCGCCCCGACGGTCGCCTCGCGGCGAACGGCCGCTCGCAGCGGCTGGATGTGAGGCCCGGGGACACGTACCGGGGCGACCAGTGGGTTCAAGCACGCCCGGGGCCCGGGGATTCCCGGACCCCGGGCGTGACCTGCGTCACGCCGTGACGTGCCGGGCGCTGCGGGCGCGCTCCAGGGCGGTGCCCTCCACGTCCAGCGCGGGCAGCCAGCCCAGCCAGCGCGGCAGCCACCACGCCGAGCGCCCCAGCAGGGACAGCGCCGCCGGCACGAGCACCATGCGCACCACGACGGCGTCGGCGAGGATGCCGATCGCCAGGGCGAAGGCGATGGGCTTGATCGTCGCGTCGCCGTGCGGCACGAAGCCGGCGAAGACGGCGAACATGATCGCGGCGGCGGCCACCACCACGGGCGCGGCCTGCCGGAAGCCGGTGCGCACCGCCTCCACCGGCTCGGCGCCGTGGGCGTGCGCCTCGTGCATCCGCGAGACGAGGAACACCTGGTAGTCCATCGCCAGGCCGAACAGGATGCCCACGACGATGATCGGCGCCAGGCTCAGCAGCGGCCCCGTCGCCTCGGACCGCACCAGGTCCTCCAGCCAGCCCCACTGGAAGACCGCCACGGTCGCCCCCAGCGAGGAGCCGATGGTCAGCAGGAAGCCCAGCACGCCCACCAGCGGCACCAGCAGCGAGCGGAAGACCAGCACCAGCAGCACCAGCGCCAGGCCGACCACGAGCACCAGGTACACCGGCAGCGCCTCGTCCAGGGTCTGCGAGACGTCCACGCTCACCGCCGTGCTGCCGGTGACGTACGCCTGCGAGCCGGTGTCGGGGTCGTCGGCCAGGCGGTCGCGCACGTCCTGCACGAGGTCGCGGGTGGCCTGGTCGTCCGGTCCCGTGGTGGGCACGACGGTGACCAGGGCCGCGGTGCCGTCGGCGTTGGGCTGCGGGGGCGCGGCCAGCGCCACGCCGGGCAGCGCGGCGACCTCCTGCTGCACCTGCGCCGCGCGCGCGGGGGCGCCGGCGCCGTCGACGAGCACGAGCAGCGGGCCGGTCACCCCGGCGCCGAAGCGCTCGCTCAGGATCGCGGTGGCCCGCGCCTGGGTGCTGTCCTCGGCGGGCAGCTGGTTCAAGGTGGTGCGCAGGGAGGCCACCGGCACCGCGACGACGCCCAGGACGACGACGGCGGCCAGCAGGCTCGGCCAGCGGCGCCGGGTGACGGTGCGCGCCCAGCCGCTGAAGACGCCGTGGCCCTCGGGGGAGGGCGGGGCCAGGTGCTGCCCGCCGCGGTGCTCCACGGCCCGGCGCGCCCGCGGGGACAGGGCCCGGGGGCCGAGCAGGCCCAGCACCGCCGGCACGAGGGTGAGCGCGACGAGCACGGCGACCACGACGGTGGCGGCGGCGGCCAGGCCCATCTCGGTGAGGAAGGGGATGCCCGCCACCGACAGGCCGGCCAGGGCGATGACGACGGTGAGCCCGGCGGTCAGCACCGCCGAGCCGGCGGTGCCCACGGCGGTCGCGGCGGCCTCGTGCACGTCGCGGCCCGCCACCAGCTCCTGCCGGAAGCGCGTGACGATGAACAGGGCGTAGTCGATGCCCACGGCCAGGCCGAGCATGACGGCCAGGATCGGGGTGGTGGACTGCAGGTCCACGAACCCGGTGAGCAGGGTGATGCCCAGGGTGCCGGTCCCCACGCCCACCAGCGCGGTCAGCAGGTTCATCCCGGCGGCCAGCAGCGAGCCGTAGGTGATCGCCAGCACGGCCAGGGCGACGACGACGCCGATCGCCTCGGAGGCGCCGCCGACCTCGGAGACGGGCTGGGAGGCCTCGCCGGTGACCTCGGCGGTCAGCCCGGCGGCGCGGGCGTCGTCGAGGACGGCGAGCAGCTCCTCGCGCTGGGCGTCGGTGACCTCGGGGGCCTGGGCGGTGTAGGTGAGCGAGCTGTAGGCGGCGCGCTGGTCGGGGGAGACCGCGGGCGCGGCCGGGTCCAGCGGGTCCGTCGCGCTGGCCACGCCGTCGAGCTGCTGCAGCTCGCCGACGACGCGCGCGACGGCGGCGGCGTTCTCCGGGGCGGTGACGAGCCCGGTGCCGGGGGCCTGCAGCACCACCTGCGCGCCGGCCCCGGCCGCGCGCCCGCCGAAGCGCTCGTCGATCAGGCCCAGGGCGGTGGTGGACTCCTGCCCGGGGATCTCGAAGGTGTCCACGGTGGAGCCGGCCAGGGTGGCGGCCCCGACGCCGGTGCCCAGCAGGACGAGCGCCCAGACGCCGAGGACGAGGAGGCGGTGGCGCACCGCCCCCAGTCCCAGCCGGTGCAGGAAGGTGGCCACGGGTTCGTCCTCCTGGGTCTCTGGCGGTGTTCTCAGGCGCCGGCGGGCACGGCGGCGGGGTGGCCGAGGGCGCCGGCGGCGGCCTCGACGAGCAGGGGGCGCACCTCGCGGGCGTCGAGGCCGCGGCAGGCGAGGGCGGCGGTGGCGAGCCCGCCGAGGCAGGTCGTCAGGCGCACGGCGCGCTCGGCGCCGGGCTCGGGGTCGGCGGCGAAGGCCTCGAAGAGGGCGGCGCCGAGCTCCTCCATCCGCTGGGCGCGGGCGTCGTCGCCGGTGCTGACCGAGGACAGCGCCAGGGCGGTGAAGCCGGGGCGGGACAGGGCCAGGTCGGCCAGGGCGGCGACGACGGCGCGGTCGCGGCCGGCACCGGGCGCGGCGCCGGCCACCCCGTCCACGACGCGCCGCACGTGCGCCAGGGTCATCGCCAGGGCGGCCGCCTGCAGGGCCTCCTTGGTGGGGAAGCGGTGCAGCAGCCCGGTCTTGGAGTAGCCGGTGGCGTCGGCGACGCGCTGCACGGAGGTGTGCTCGAAGCCGTGGCGGGCGAAGAGCGCCGCGGCGGTGTCGAGGATCTCCTCGTCGATCTGCTCTCGGGTGCGGCGGGCCACCCGACCAGGGTAGACCACTGTGGACCGTTCCGGTCCGGGAAGGACCGCGGCGGTCCGGACCCGGCGCCCCTGCCCACCAGTGCACCGCGCCCGGCGCCCGCGCGCGAGCCGGGCGGAGCCCCGCCGCGGGCCGGGCCGTGTCCGCGACCGGGCCTACCCTGGGGGCACGATGAGCACTCTGTTCGACGACCTCCCCCTCGGCGGCCCCGGCGAGCCCGGCCCGGGCACCCCCGCCGGCCCCGGCGACCGCGGTGCGGCCCTGCTGGCCGGGCTGAACCCGCAGCAGCGCGAGGCGGTCGTGCACGCGGGCTCCCCGCTGCTCATCGTCGCCGGCGCCGGTTCCGGCAAGACGCGCGTGCTGACCCACCGCATCGCGTACCTGCTCGCCGAGCGCGGCGCCACCGCCGGGCAGGTCCTGGCGATCACCTTCACCAACAAGGCCGCCGCCGAGATGCGCGAGCGCGTGGCCGCCCTGGCCGGCGACGTCGTCGGGGTGGGCGCGCGCAGCATGTGGGTCTCCACCTTCCACTCCGCCTGCGTGCGCATCCTGCGCCGGGAGGCGGCGACCCTGGGGATGCGCTCGTCCTTCTCCATCTACGACTCCGCCGACTCCCAGCGCCTGATGGCCATGGTCGTGCGCGAGCTGGAGCTGGACCCCAAGAAGCACGCCCCGCGCGCGCTGAGCGCGATGGTCTCCAACCTCAAGAACGAGCTGGTCGACGAGGAGGCGTACGCCGAGCGCGCCGCCGCGGAGACCGCCACGCCCGTGGAGAAGGTCCTCGCGCAGGTGTACCGCTCCTACCAGCAGCGCCTGCGCCAGGCGCACGCCGTGGACTTCGACGACCTCATCATGTCCACCGTCCACCTGCTGCAGGCGTTCCCCGACGTCGCCGAGCACTACCGCCGCCGCTTCCGGCACGTCCTGGTCGACGAGTACCAGGACACCAACCACGCCCAGTACGTGCTGGTGCGCGAGCTCGTCGGCGGCTCCGTCACCGAGGCCGCCGCCCGCGGCGGGCACGCGCTGGCCGTGCCGCCGGCCGAGCTGACCGTCGTCGGCGACGCCGACCAGTCGATCTACGCCTTCCGCGGCGCGACCATCCGCAACATCACCGAGTTCGAGAAGGACTACCCCGACGCCCGCACGGTGCTGCTGGAGCAGAACTACCGCTCCACGCAGACCATCCTCACCGCGGCCAACGAGGTCATCAAGGTCAACACCGACCGCCGCGCGAAGAACCTGTGGACCGCCGCCGGCCAGGGCGAGAAGATCGTCGGCTACGTCGCCGACGACGAGCACGGCGAGGCGCAGTTCGTCGCCGACGAGGTGGACCGCCTGCACGACGAGGCCGACGTGCGCTACGGCGACGTCGCGGTCTTCTACCGCACCAACGCGCAGTCCCGGGCGCTGGAGGAGGTGTTCATCCGCACCGGCCTGCCCTACAAGGTCGTCGGCGGCACCCGCTTCTACGAGCGCCGCGAGGTCAAGGACGCCATCGCCTACCTGCGCGTGCTGGACAACCCCGACGACACCGTGAACCTGCGCCGCGTGCTCAACGTCCCCAAGCGCGGCATCGGCGAGCGCGCCGAGGCGGCCCTGGTGGTCCTGGCCGAGCGCGAGCGCATCCCGTTCGGGCAGGCGCTGGAGCGCGCCGGCGAGGCCGTGGGCCTGGCCGCCCGCTCCCTGAACGCCGTCAAGGGCTTCGCCCAGCTCGTCGCGGACCTGCGCACGCTCGCGGAGTCCGGCGCCTCCCCGGCCACGGTCCTGGAGGCGGTGCTGGAGCAGACCGGCTACCTCGCCGAGCTGCGCGCCAGCGGCGACCCGCAGGACGAGTCGCGCGTGGAGAACCTCGCCGAGCTCGTCGCGGTGGCCGAGGAGTTCTCCGACGCCGACCCCGACGGCACCCTGTCCGACTTCCTGGAGCGCGTCTCGCTCGTCGCCGACGCCGACCAGATCCCCGAGGAGGACGACGGCAGCGGCGTCGTGACCCTCATGACCCTGCACACCGCCAAGGGCCTGGAGTTCCCCGTCGTCTTCCTCACCGGCATGGAGGACGGCACGTTCCCGCACCAGCGCTCCCTGGGCGACCCCGACCAGCTCGCCGAGGAGCGCCGCCTGGCGTACGTGGGCCTGACCCGCGCCCGCGAGCGCCTGTACCTGTCGCGCTCGGCGGTGCGCAGCGCGTGGGGCGCCCCGCAGCAGTACCCCGCCAGCCGGTTCCTCGACGACGTGCCCGCCCCGCTGCTGGACTGGCGCCGCGGGGAGTCCGCCTCCGCCGCCTACGCCACCCCCACCG
>NZ_JAAALM010000120.1 GCF_009906395.1 Kineococcus indalonis | reverse complement strand
CCCCCGGCGCCGCCGCGCCGACGGCGCTGGAGGCCCCGGGCGCTGCGGCGCCGGGGGTGTGGTCGCGCGGGCTGCGCCGGCGCACCGCCGGCGCGTGGCTGGTGTGGTTCTTCGTGAACTTCAGCTACTACGGCGCGTTCACCTGGATCCCCAGCCTGCTGTTCGAGGACGGTTTCACCCTCGTGCGCTCGCTGGGGTTCACCCTGGTCATCACCCTGGGTCAGCTCCCCGGCTACGCCGTCTCGGCGTGGCTGGTGGAGGCGTGGGGCCGGCGGCGCACCCTGTCGGTGTTCCTCGTCGGCTCCGCCGCCGCGGCGCTGTTCTACGCCGCCGCCGACAGCGAGCCGCTCATCCTCACCGCGGGCGTGCTGCTGTCGTTCTTCAACCTCGGCGCGTGGGGCGCGCTGTACGCGCTGACGCCCGAGGTGTACCCCACCGCGGTGCGCGGGCGCGGCGCCGGTTCGGCGGCGGGTTTCGGGCGCATCGCCTCGATCCTGGCGCCGCTGAGCGTGCCCCCGCTGCTGGCCGCCGGGGGCACCGGGCTGGTGTTCGTGGTCTTCGGCGTCGCGTTCGCCCTGGCGGCCGCCGCGAGCTGGCTGCTGCCGGAGACGCGCGGGCGGGCCCTGGAGGGCTGAGCCCCGCACCCGCCCCCGGACCCCGCACCGGGCCGCAGGCGCGGGCCGGTGCGGCGGGGCGCTCACCAGCCGCGCTCGCGCCACTGCGGCAGGTGGGGGCGTTCGGCCCCGAGCGTGGTGGGCGCCCCGTGGCCGGGGTGCACCACCGTGGCGTCGGCCAGCTCGCCGAACAGGCGCTCGGTGACGTCGCCGAGCAGCGAGGCGAACGCCGCGGCGTCCCCGCGCGTGTTCCCCACCCCGCCGGGGAAGAGGGAGTCGCCGGTGAAGACGTGGTCGGGGCCCTCGCCGCCGCCGGGCAGCACCAGCGCCACCGAACCGGGGGTGTGCCCGCGCAGGTGCACCACGCGCAGCGCCACCTCGCCCACCCGCACCACGTCGCCGTGGCGCAGCCGCCGGTCCACCGGGACCGGCAGGTGGTCGGCGTCGTCCTCGCCGGCGGCCGTGGCCGCGCCCGTGGCGGCGACCACCTCGGCCAGCGCGCCGACGTGGTCGTGGTGGCGGTGCGTGGTGACCACCAGGGCCAGGCGCCCCGCGGGGGAACCGGCGCGCACCAGCTCCAGCAGCGCGTCCGGCTCGGCGGCGGCGTCCACGAGGAGCTGCTCGCGGGTGCGCCGGCACGTCACCAGGTACGCCACGTTGTCCACCGGCCCGACGTGCACCGCGCGCACCTCCGCGCCGGCCGTCAGCCGCACGTCCCCGCCCGAGCGCTGCTCCACGCGCCGAACCTAGCCGGGCGCCGGTGGTGCGGCGGGCCGGGGACGCGCCGGGGGTCCTCAGGCGGCCGAGCGCCGCTCGTCGGCACCGGGCGGGGAGACCCCGTCGGCCAGGGCCGGCGCGGCCGGCTCGCTGCGCAGGTCCACCACGGCGGGGACGGCGGGCGCGCGCCGCTGGGCGCGCCGGCGCACCAGGGCGACGGCGAAGGCGAGCGCGACGAGCGCGTAGAACGCGGCCCGGGCCCCCTCCCCGTCGGCGGCGAAGCCCGCGACGAGCGCCGCGGAACCCGCGGCCCCCACGGCGTGCACGAGGTCCACGAACGACGTCCAGACGGCCACCTCCCGATGGTGACCCCTGCGCGGCGGGCACGCCCGTCGGTGCGTGCCGGGACGACCGTCCCGGCCCAGGGTGAAACACGGAGAGTGAACCTTAGTTGCGCCGAGTGAACTGAGGTCGGTCGCGCGGACCAGGACGCGGTGATCTCCCGATGCCCCGGGCACCCCCCGCGCCGCAGGCTCGTCCCGGCGGCGCACCGCGCGCCGCACCCGTGGAGGGGAGGGGACGTGGCCGTGGACACGACCGGCAGGACCGCCTGGGCGGCGTCGTGGGACCCGCACGCCCTGGTGGCCCAGCACCAGGACGAGCTGCTGCAGCAGGCCCAGCGCGAGCGCCTGGTGCGAGCCCTGCGCCGCGCCCGCCGCGCCCGCCGCGACGACCCGGCGGCGGTGCCCGCACCGCGCCGGGGCCCGGCGCGGTGGTGGTCGCGCCACCGGGGGCTGCGCCCGGCGCCCTGACGCGTCCGAGCCCGGTGCCACGATGGCCGACGTGCCCCCGGTCGCGCCCGGCGCCCCGCCCCTGGTGGGGCGCACCGCCGAGCTGGCGGTCCTGCGCGCCGCGCTGGACGCCGCCCGCTCCGGCGCGCCCGGCGCCGTCCTCGTCGAGGCCGACGCCGGGGTCGGCAAGTCCCGCCTGGTCGCCGAGCTGCAGCGCACCGCCCTGGACGCCGGCGACGTCACCGTGCTCGTGGGCCACTGCGCCTCCGCCGGCGGCGGCGCCCTGCCGTACCTGCCGTTCGTCGAGGCCCTCGCCCCGCTGCAGCGCGACACCACCGCCGCCTGGTGGTCCGCGCGCGACACCGCCGGGGAGCTGGCCCAGCTGCAGCTGTTCGACGCCGTCAGCGGCCTGCTGGGCACCGCCGCGCGCGAGCGCTGCGTCCTGCTGGTCCTGGAGGACCTGCACTGGGCCGACGCCGCCAGCCGCGACCTGCTCACCCACCTGGTGCGCCGCACCCGCGACGAGCGCCTGCTGCTGGTGGGCACCGTGCGCACCGACGACGTGCACCGCCGCCACCCGCTGCGCGCGGTGCTCGCCGAGCTGGGGCGGCTGCCCGCCGTGCGGCGCGTGGCGCTGAGCCCGTTCACCCAGGACGAGACCCGCGCCTACCTGGCGGGCCTGGCCGGCGCCGACGTGCCCGGCGCCACCGCCCGCGGCATCCACGCGCGCGCCGAGGGCAACGCCTACTACGCCGGGGAGCTGCTGCTGGCCAGCGCACCCGCCCGCGGCGGCGCGCCCCTGCCCGAGGCCCTGGCCGACGTCGTCCTGGCGCGCGTGGAGGCCCTGCCCGCCGAGGCCGCCGAGGTCGTGCGCGCCGCCGCCGCGGGCGGGCGGCGGGTGCGGCACGAGCTGCTGCGCGCCGCCGCCGGCCTGGAGGAGGACGTGCTCGACCGCGGCCTGCGCGACGCCGTCGCGCTGCGCGTCCTGGACGCCGACGGCGCCGAGGGCTACCGCTTCCGCCACGCCCTGCTGCACGAGGCGTCCAGGACCTCCAGGGCGCCGTACGGCGTGCAGCTGCTCCTGCTGCAGGCCACCGCCTGCTTCGTCACCGGCCGCTTCGCGCGCGCCGAGGAGATCGCCGGCGGCGTGGGGCCGCAGGGCCCGCGCGCGGTGGCCTCGGCGGTGGCGGTGGTCGCCGCCCACGTCGCCGCCGCCACCGGCCACCCCGAGCGCGCGCGCGAGCTGGCCGGCGGCCTCGTGGACGAGCCCTTCGACCGGGCCACCGCCGCGGCGGCCGTCGCCGAGGCCGACCGCTGGGACGGGCACCCGCGCCGCGCCGCGCAGCGCCTGCTCGACGTCGTGGAGGGCCTGACCGTGGAGGACCCCGCGCACCTGATGGGGCTGCGGCTGGGCGCGCAGGCCCTCGGCGCGCTCGCCGACGCCCGCGACGCCGGCGACGGCGGGGACGGCGGGGACGGGGACCTGCCCACCGGCGACCGGCTCCTGGCGCGGGTGGAGGGGATCGCCCGCACCGGTCAGCCGCGCGCCGGCGCGCTCGGGCCCGAGGGCCGCGCGTGGGTGCTGGTGGCCCGCGCCGAGCACGCCCGCCTGCGCGGCGCCCCGCCCGCCGAGCTCGTCGCCGCGTGGGGGGAGGCGGTGCGCGGCTTCGCCCACGGCGCCGCGTACGAGGCGGCCCGCTGCCGCCGCCGGCTCGCGGAGGCGCTGGTGGCCGCCGGGCGCCGCGAGGAGGGCCTGGTGCAGCTGCGCGCGGCGCGCACCGCCGCCGCGCAGCTGGGCGCGGCACCGCTGGCCGCGGCGCTGGAGGACCTCGCCCGGCGCGTGCGGGCCGACCCGGCCGCTCCCGCCGGGCCGCTGACGGCGCGCGAGGCGCAGGTGCTGGAGCTGCTCGCCGAGGGGCTGACGAACCGGCAGGTGGGCCAGCGGCTGTTCCTGGCGGAGAAGACCGCCAGCGTCCACGTCTCGCGCATCCTGGCCAAGCTGGGCGCCTCCTCGCGCGCGGAGGCGGTCTCCATCGCGCTGCGCTCGGGGATGCTGGCCGGGAGCGGCTGAGCGCCCGGACGAGGACCCCGCGGGGCGCCCGGCTCAGCGCAGCCGCAGCCCCAGCACCAGCGCGCCGGCGTCCGGCGCGGGCTCGACCAGCTCGCGGAAGCCCAGCCGCCGGTAGAACGCCACCGCCCCGGGGTTGCGGGTGGACACCCCCAGGTGCACGCCGGGCACCCCGCGCCCGGCCAGCTGCACCAGCAGGTGCTCCACCAGGCGCCGGCCCAGCCCGCGGCCCTGCACGTGCGGCAGCAGGTCGATGTGCAGGTGCGCGGGGTGCGCGCCGCGCCCGTGCAGGTACGGGCGCGGACCCGGCGGGTCGTCCAGCGAGCGCAGCAGCGCGGTGTCCAGCGCGGTGGGCACCGCGCCACCCGCCACGAGCTCGCGGTGGCGCCGGCGCACCCCGCGCCACCACTCCGCGCGGGCCCACTGCTCGAAGGCGAGGGTGTCGGCGCAGCCGATGACGTACCCGGCCACGCCGGCGCCGTCGTCGACGACCGTGACCAGGGCGGGGTCGTGCGCGGCGTACGGGCCGGCGTACACGTCGCCCAGCAGGCGCGGGTCGCCGTAGCGGCCCGTGGCGTCCTCGCCGTGGAAGCCGGTGCGCAGGCACACGTCGTACAGCCCGTCCAGGTCGCCCGGCGAGGCCGGGTCGAACGGGCGCGGGCGCGGCTCCGCCGCCGGCTGCGGGTCCTGCGCTGGCTCCTGCGGCACGGCGCCCATCCTGCCCCAGCGGGCCCGGGCAGGATGGGCGGGTGGACGAGCTGCTGGCCGTGGGGTCCTACACCGCCGCGACGGGCGGGCGCGGCGGCGGCGTCGCGCTCCTGGCGCGCGAGGCGGCCACCGGCCGCCTCGGGCCCGTGCGCGCGCAGGACCCGTGCGCGTCGCCCTCGTTCCTGGCCGCCGGCCCCGCCGGCGCGCTGCACGCCGCCCACGAGCTCGATGAGGGCGTGGTCTCCACCCGCCGCCCCGGCGGGACCGGCGGCGGTGCCGGCGGCGGTGCCGGCGGGCGCGCCGTGCTGGGGGAGGCGCCCACCGGCGGGTCCTCGCCCTGCCACCTCGCCGTCCACCCCGGCGGGCGGCTGCTGGCGGTGGCGAACTACGGCGGCTCGGTGGGGCTGGTCGCGGCCCCCGGCGGGGTCGCCGCGGAGCTGGTGCAGGTGCTCACCCACCCCGGCTCCGGCCCGCGCGCCGACCGGCAGGAGGCCTCGCACCCGCACTCGGTGACGTTCCTGGACGCCACCACCCTGCTCGTGGCGGACCTGGGCACCGACGAGCTGCGCGTGCACCGCCTCGACCCCGCCGCCGGCCGCGCCGACGAGCGGCCCGCGCAGCGGGTGCGCACCCCGCCCGGCTCCGGGCCCCGCCACGTCGCCCTCACCGGCGCCGCCGGCGCGCGCACCCTGCACGTGGCCGGGGAGCTGGACGCCACGCTGCTGTCGCTGCCCGTGCTCGAGGGCCCCGACGGCGCCCGGCTCGGCGAGCCGGTGGCCCGCCCGGCCCTGCTCGGCGCCGCGCCCGGGCCCGTGCACCCCTCGGAGGTCGCGGTCCTGGCGCCGGGCCGGCTCGTCGTCGCCAACCGCGGCGCCGACGTCCTCACCGTCCACGACGTCACCGACGGCGCGGCGCGGCCGGTGGCCGACGTGCCGCTCGGCGCGCGCAACCCCCGGCACGTGCGGGTGCTGCCGCGCGCCGGCGGCGGCGCGCACCTGTACGTCAGCGCCCAGGACTCCGACCTGGTCGTGCACCTGGCGCTGGACGCGGACCTGGCGGTGGTGGACCGCTCGGCGGCCGAGGTCGGCTCGCCGACGTTCGCGCTGCCCCTCGCGCGCGGCTGAGGCCCCCGCCGGGCGCCGCGCCCCCGGTGCTCACCGCCACCGCGCCCGCCGGGCCAGCCCCGCGGGGTCGTCGACGCGCACGCGCCCGCGCTCGATCGTCACCAGGCCCTCGTGCTGCGCCGCGCGCAGCGCCTGGTTGGCGGTGGGGCGGGTCGTGCCGGCCATGCTCGCCAGCACGTCCTGGGTCAGCGGCACCGTGGTCCCGGCGGAACCGTCGCCGTACTGCCGGCTCAGCGCGAGCAGCCGGCGCAGCACCCGGCGGTCGGCGGGCACGTACAGCGCCTCCAGCAGCCGGGCGTCCAGCCGGTGCACGTAGTCGGCGAGCAGCCCGAGCAGCAGGGCGTCCACCTCGGGGTTGTCGCGGCGCAGCGCGCTCAGGTGCTCGCGCGCCACGCTGAGCGTCACGGCGCCCTCTAGCGCGGCGACGGTGGCGGAGCGCTCCTCGCGGGGCGACAGCAGCGCCAGCTCGCCGAAGATCGAGCCCGGGCCGAGCACGGCGAGCACGGCGGTGTCGCCGGCGGGGGTGCTGACGCCGACGCTGACGTGCCCGGAGACCAGCAGGTGCAGGGCGTTGGCGGGGTCACCGGCGTGCAGGACGACCTCCCCGCGGCCGAAGGTGCGCCGCCGGGCCCGCTCCAGCAGGCGGGCGCGCACGCGCTCGTCCAGGCCGGCGAGGGGGGTGCGCTCCACCGCGCCAGTCTCGGCCGCCGCCGCGGCGGAGCACCAGGGCAGCGCCGGGCCCGGAGTGTCGGCGGGCGAACACCCCGCCCGTCGTGCGGCGCACGGTGCGCGGTGCACCGCGCGAGCACCCTCGTCGGCACCACCGGCCGCACCGCAGCGGCCCCGGACCACGGAGGGCACCGTGAACACCACCGCGCAGGCCGCGACCCGACCCGCTGAGCACCGCCCCGCGGACCCCGGCGCCGCGGACGACGACTCCGACGAGGCCGCCGACGAGGCCGCCGACGAGGCCGCGGCGCTGCTCGCGGCGCTGGCCGCCGGGGACGGCGACGCCTGGCGCGAGGTGGTGCGCCGCCACCGCCCGCTGCTGCTGCACGTGGCCCGCCGGTACCGGCTGGGGCCGGAGGAGGCCGCCGACGTGCTGCAGGAGACGTGGGTCCTGCTGCTCCGGCACGCCCGCGACGTGCGCGACCCCGGCGGGCTGGCCGGCTGGCTGGCCACCACCGCCGCCCGGCAGTGCCTGGCCGTGCACCGCCGCGCGCGCCGCGAGCCCAGCGTCCCGCTGCCGGACGCCCTCGCGGCCGGCGCTCCCGGCACGCTCGGCACCGCCTGCACCGCGGAGGACGTCGACGCGCGCCTGGACGCGGAGCGGGTGCGGCCGCAGCTGCGCCGGGCGCTGGCGCAGCTCCCGCCGCGCGAGCGCGCCCTCCTCGGGGAGCTGCTGGCGTCCCGGCCGGCGAGCTACGCGCTCATCGGCGCCCGGCTCGGCATGCCCGTCGGCAGCATCGGCCCGGTCCGCGGGCGGGCGCTGCGGCGGCTGCGGCGGCTGCTGGAGGACGGCGCGGGCGGCGCGACGGCGGTCGGGGAGGAACCGCTGAGCGCCTGAGGCGCCACCCGCGCGGGCCCCACCCGCGCGGGCCGGGCGGCACCCGCCCCCGGCCCGCGCACGAGGAGGGCGCACGAGCGCGGGGCACGACGGACGGGCTCCACCGGGTTCCCCCGGTGGAGCCCGTCCGTCGTGCCCGGGGCGTGCGCGGGCCGGTCAGGCCGGCACGAGCGCGGTCAGCGCGACGAGGTCGACGGTGCGCTCGGCCAGGGTGAAACCGCCCCGCCCGGACAGCACCGAGCCGTCGGGCAGCACCACCTGCGCCGTCCACTCCACGCGGCACTCGGCCTCGCGGCCCTCGGGGTGGGGGAAGGAGAACCGCTCGTGCGCCAGCTCCCCGGCCGCCCCGGTGGGCTCGACGAAGAAGCTGCCCGAGTGCTCCGCCGCTCCCCCGTCCACCGCCGGCACCAGGGCGCGCCAGCCGACCACCGCCAGCGCCCCCGCGGGGGCGCCGGCCAGGTCGCACACCAGCCCGACCTCCGCCACCCGCGTGGCCGCCCCCACGTCCACCGCCAGGCACGGCGCCCGCGTGCCCAGCGACAGCGATCCCGTGCTGTCCGGCCACGACGAGCGCGCCCACTGCAGCGACCAGCGCACCTCCACCCGCTCCGGGCGGGCCTCGCGCGGGTCCCAGCGGACCAGCACCGTGCGGCTGGCGCCCTCCTCGCCCGGGCACTCCACGACCTCGGTGCCCACCGTGCCGTCGGCGCGCCGGTACCCGACGTGGCAGGTGCAGCGGCGCACCCTCGGGTCCGCCGCGACGTTGACCACGACCGGCAGGGCGGCGTCGTCGTCGGCGTCCACGGCGTGCCCGGCGGGGCCGAGCCCGGTCAGCAGGCCCAGGTGGGTCGTGCAGGAGAACGGCTCGCGCACCACCTCGCTGCCCCCGCGCTGCTCGGACAGGTCCAGCCGCGCGGGGTCCGCCGGATCCGCCAGCGTCAGCGACAGCCCGGCGCCGTCGTCGTCCGCCGGGCCCGCGGCCGGTTCCACGGCCGTGACGAGCCGGCCGACGGCGCGGGCGGCCCAGCGCTGCAGCACCGCCTGCTCCGCCCGCGCCACCTGCGCGGGCGTCCACCCCGGCGGCACCCGGTGCCAGGTCAGGTCGACCGCGCCGGAGGCCACCAGGTCCTCCAGCAGGGCGTCCTGCTCCGCCTGCCCGCCCGCCGGGCCGAAGTGGGCGGCGAGCGCGCGGCGGTGGCGGGCGAGCACCGCCAGCGCGGTGCCGGTGTCGGCGTCGAGGCGGTAGCGCCAGGCCGGGTGCAGCACCTCGTGCTCGCGCTGCAGCAGGACCACCAGCGGCGGCCCGTCCCCGGCGTCGAGCGCGGCGCGCACCGCGTCGGCACCGGCGGCGTGCAGCGGCACGCCGAGAGCCACCGACGCCGGTGCCCCCACGGCCGTGCCGCGGTGCGCGGCCGGGTCGGCGG
>NZ_JAAALM010000011.1:12969-24440 GCF_009906395.1 Kineococcus indalonis | reverse complement strand
CGACAAGACGTTCACGGTGGGCACCAGCGGCACGGTGGTCCCCGTGCCGCTGGTGCCCACCGTGAACGTCTTGTCGGTGCCGACCTTGTACCAGGTGCTCCCGGCCTGCAGGCAGGTGAAGTACGTGTAGGTGCCGGCCGCCAGCGACCTGCTGGCGGTGATCGTGGTGGCCGCCGGGCTCAGCGCGACGTCCGAGCGCAGCGGGAAGTCGACGTTCTGGCCGGAGGCGCTGCGGGCGCACACGCCGACCTTCTGCACGGTGGCGCCGGGCGTGACGGACACCGCGGTGGTGGCGGTGGCCGTGGCGCCGGACACGGTGACCCGACTGGTGGCGGTGGCCTGCTGCTCGGCCGCCTGCGCCGGCGCGGTCGCCGTCAGTGCCACGGCGCCGAGCACGCCGACGGCGGCGACGACCTTCTTGATACCCATGGTGCGAACTCCCCCGAGTTGCGTCCGGTGGCGCGCGGACGCGCGCCGTGGGGAGTTGCTTCGGCACCGCGGGGGCGGACTTGAGCCCGGCGGCACCACGCTCACCCTCGTCAGGACCCTGACGCGGCCCCGTGCCGGGCGGGCCGCGCCCCCGCGGGACTGGTAACCCTGGGCCACCACACCTCCGACCGACCACGGACGGGAGCCCACCGTGCGCGTCCTGATCACCGCCCTGCCGGCGTTCGGCCACCTGTACCCCGTGATGCCGATCGCGGAGGCCCTCAGAGCGCGCGGCCACCGCGTCGTGCTCGCCACGGGGGCCCGCGCCGCGCAGCGCCTGCACCGCCAGGGCTGGGAGGTGCACGGCCTGGACGTGAGCACCGAGCAGGCCGCGCAGCAGGTGGTGCGCGGCGGGCTGGACTTCCGCCGCCTGGCGCCGGCGGAGCGCTGGCGCTTCGCCGTGGCGATGTTCGCCGGCGTGCTGGCCACGGCGGTGGCCGCCGAGCTGGCGCCGGCGCTGAGCGCGCTGGCCCCGGACCTGGTGCTCTACGAGGAGATGGCGGCCGGTGCGGCGCTGGCCGCGGCCCGGGCGTCTCGGCCCGCCGTGCGCCACGGCATCGGCCCGCGGATGCCGGCACCCATGCAGGAGGGGTTCACCGAGGAGCTGGAGCGCAGCTGGCGCGCCGGCGGGGGCGGGGCCGCGCCCCGGGACCTGGCGGGGCGGCTGCACCTGGACGTCTGGCCGGAGTCGGTGCCGCAGCCGCCGACGCCGCTGCCGCTGCGCACGGAGGCGCTGCGCCCGGCGGCGTGGAGCGAGCCGGGCCTGGAGCTGCCGGCGCTGCTGGCGCCGGGGCCGCGCCGGCGCCCGGTGGTGTACCTCACGCTGGGCACCGTCTCGACGCGGGAGGCCGCCACGCTGCGCACCGTGCTGGAGGGGCTGAGCGCGCTGGACGTGGACGTGCTGGCGGCGGTGGGCACGGAGCTGGACCCCGCCGACCTGGGCCCGGCCCACCCGTCGGTGCACCTGGCGGGCTTCGTGCCGGCGGACCGGGTCTTCGGCCGCGTCGACGCCGTCGTCCACCACGGCGGCAGCGGCACGTTCCTGGGGGCGCTGGCCGCCGGGGTGCCGCAGCTGGTCCTGCCCCAGCGCGCGCACGACCAGTTCCTCAACGCCCGGGCCGCGCAGGAGGGCGGTCTCGGGCTCGCGCTGGCGCCGCAGGAGGTCTCCGGCGCGGCGGTGCGCGACGCCGTCGCGGACCTGCTGGGGGCGCCCGGCCACCGCGAGCGCAGCCTGCTGGCGGCCTCGCGGGTGGCCGCCATGCCGGCGGCGGACGAGGTGGCCGCCCGGCTGGAGGTGCTGGCGGAGCACGGCTGAGGGCGGCGCGGCGGGGGGCTGCAGGTTCCTGCCAGGGGCGGGCGAGCCCCCGCGCGCCGCACAGCCGGCTCCTAGCCTCGGCGCAGCGGCGAGGAGGACTCGCCCCGTCGTAGGAGCCGTGATGACCGTTCCCAAGAGTTCCGCACGAGCCTTCGCCCTCGCCCTGCTGGTCGCCGGGACGTCGCTGGTGCAGCCGCTCGCCGCCGGGGCCGCGCCGCGGCAGGAGCGGCTGGAGACCCGCTCCGCACCGCTGCTGAGCGTCGGTGGGCTGAAGTTCAAGGACCTGGACCGCGACGGCGCCCTGGACCGCTACGAGGACTGGCGGCGCGAGCCCGCCCAGCGCGCCGAGGACCTGCTGTCGCAGATGACGCTGCAGGAGAAGGCGGGCACGATGGTGCACGGCACCGCCCCCACCCCGTGGGGCGGGCCGCCCGCGTACGACCTGACGGTCGCGCGCGAGGTCATCGCGCAGCGCGGCGTCACCAGCCTGCTGACCCGGCTCAGCGGTCCGGCGGACGTGCTGGCGCAGCAGAGCAACGCGCTGCAGGAGATCGCCGAGGGCGCGCGCCTGGGCGTCCCGCTGACCATCAGCACCGACCCGCGCAACCACTTCCAGCACGTCGCCGGCGCCAGCGTGCCGGCCGGCGCGTTCTCCCAGTGGCCCGAGCCCCTGGGGTTCGGCGCCGCGCGCGACGCGGCCCTGACCCGCCGCTTCGCCGACACCGCCCGGCAGGAGTACCGCGCGGTGGGCATCACGACGGCGCTGTCGCCGCAGGCGGACCTGGCCACCGAGCCGCGCTGGTCGCGCATCAACGGCACCTTCGGCGAGGACGCCGCGGTGGTCGAGCGGATGACGCGCGAGTACGTGCGCGGCTTCCAGCACGGCAAGGGCGTGGACCCCCAGGGCGTGCAGGCGGTCGTGAAACACTGGGGCGGGTACGGCGCCGCGCAGGACGGTTTCGACAGCCACAACCCGTACGGCAAGTACGCCACCTTCTCCAGCGACGCCGCGTTCGAGGACCACCTGGACGCCTTCCGCGGCGCCTTCGGGGCCGAGGTGGCCGGCGTGATGCCGACGTACTCGATCGTGCGCGGCGCCACCGTGGACGGCGAGCCGCTGGAGCAGGTCGCCGCCGGGTACAACCGGCAGGTGCTCACCGACCTGCTGCGCGGGGACTACGGGTACCGGGGCGTCGTGATCAGCGACTGGGGCATCACCGAGGACTGCGTGGGCGCGTGCCTGAACGGCGCACCGGCCGGGCAGCAGCCGAGCTTCACCGGCTTCGGCGCCCCGTGGGGCGTGGAGCGCCTCTCGCGCGACGCGCGCTTCGTCAAGGGCGTGCAGGCCGGCATCGACCAGTTCGGCGGCACGGAGGACCCCTCCCCGATCGTGCGCGCCGTGCAGGCCGGGCGCCTGACCACGGCCAGGGTGGACGCCTCGGTGCGGCGGATCCTCGTCCAGAAGTTCGAGCAGGGCCTGTTCGAGGACCCCTACGTGGACCCGGCCGCCGCCGCGCGCACCGTGGGCAGGGCGTCGTTCCAGAAGGCGGCCACCGCCGCGCAGCAGCGCGCCTCGGTCCTGCTGGCCAACGCCGCCGTGCCCACCGGCAAGGGCAAGAAGAAGAAGCAGCTGCTTCCGCTGGCGGGGGGCACGAAGGTGTACCTGCACGGCATCGCCGCGCAGGCCGCCAGGGACGCCGGGCTGACCGTCGTGGCCACCCCCGCGGAGGCGGACGTGGCGATCGCGCGCACGGCCACCCCGTTCGAGACCCTGCACCCGCAGTACGTCTTCGGGCGCATGCAGCACGAGGGGAACCTGGCCTTCGCGCCGGGCCAGCCGGACTTCGACGCGATCGCGGCGATCAGCGCGCAGGTGCCCACCGTCGTCTCCGTCTACGCCGACCGGCCCCCGGTGCTCACCCGCCTGCTGCCCGAGGCCGACGCCCTGCTGCTGAACTTCGGCATCACCGACGAGGCGCTGCTCGGCCTCGTGCGCGGCGAGGCGGAGCCGCGCGGCAAGCTGCCCTTCGAGCTGCCGTCGTCGATGGCGGCGGTGGAGGACCAGCTCCCCGACGTGCCGGCCGACAGCGCCGCCCCCCTGTTCCGCCTCGGCGCGGGGCTGCGCTACTGAAGGTGGGGGGTGCGGACGGCCCGGCGACCACCGGGCCGTCCGCACCCCTGCGCCGTCAGGGGGCCGGTGCGGGCCGGACGGTGACGAACACGAGCTTGGTGTTCGCCCCCCCGGTGGCGTCCAGGGAGAGGGACCCATCGCCCACCTGGACGCGGACCGTGCGCGTCTGCCAGGGGGCGGACGCCGTGGGCACGTGGCCCTCGACGACGACCTGCTGGTTCACGGTGCCGGTCTCGGCGACCACCCGGTGCCGGGAGTTCAGCGAGCCGGGGTCGCCCACGGCGACGGTGACGTCGTAGCTGCCGTTGCGCAGGGCGGTGACCCAGCGGCCCGGCGTGCTGTTGCCGCTGCCGGCGGGCGCCTGCACGTGGATCAGCGAGCCGTAGCGGGCGTCGGGGGCCAGGGTGGAGGTGCGGGTGCGGGTGTTCGCGGTCAGGTTCAGCGGGTTGCCCAGCAGGTCCTGCCAGCCGGTGCTGCCGTCGTGGGCCGCACCGGTGTCGCGGGTGTAGCCGCCGGGCGGGGCGGAGCTGGACGGGCGGAAGCTGACGCTCACCGACGTCGTGGTGGGCTGGGTCGTGGCCGACGGCTTGAGCACGCTGATGCGCCCGGCGGTGAGGTTGGTCTCGGCGAGGTACTCGGCGACGTACACGTCCCCCGTGACCGGGTCGGTGACCACGCCCAGCGGGTTGTTGAAGACGAGCCGCTGGCCGGGGTCGGTGGCGTCGGCGACGGCCGCGGTGGACACCGGCTTGCCCGAGGCGTCCAGCGTCACGACGAGCAGGTCGTCGCCGTTGGAGTACTCGGTGAGCAGCAGGCGGCCGCGCAGCGCGCCGCCGAACGCGGTGCTGCTGCGGTACTCGGCCACGCCGTTGGCGGAGCGGTGCACGCCCAGGTTCAGGTCGGGCGCGGTCCACAGCGGGTCCGGCTGGGTGCCCACGGGGTACTGCCGGACCTCCCAGGGGTCGGCGCCGGAGGTCGGGTTGCCGCCGTTGAGGACGTAGTGGCCCGTGGAGGGGTTGGGGTGCCCGTAGTACCTGCCGGCCTGGATGCGGGTGAGGTAGTCGTTGTAGGCGGGCAGGTTCAGCAGCCGCGGCGGCGTGCCGCTGGGCGAGGCGGCCGTGTTGCCCCCGTCGGCGGACTCGTTCACCGGCGCGTACAGGCGGCCGCTGCTGGACCACAGCAGCGAGTACGGGTTGCGCACGCCGGAGGCGTGGACGCGCACCGGGGCGCCGGCGGCGCCGGGCCGGTAGCCGACCGCGGGGGCCGAGCCGGGCGCCGAGGGCGTGCCGGGGGGGTCGGTGTTGACGTTCACCGGGACCCCGGGGCGGAACAGGGCGGTGTCGCGCACGTCGGCGACCAGGACGGTGGCCGCCAGCGGCTGCTCGCCGCGGTCGCCCCAGTAGTCGTCGGTGCCGCCGTAGGCGGTGTTGGCGCCCTGCGCGACGTAGAGCCTGCCGTCGGGGCCGAACGCCGTGCCGTTGGTCATGTGGTCGTACCGCGAGCGCGGCAGGCCGACGACCACGTCGCTGGCGGTGGCGGCGCTGAGCGCCCCGCCGGTGCTCAGGCGCAGCAGGGAGATCCTGCCCGAGGAGCGCGGGGCGTCCTCGTGGGCGGGGTCGTTGTTGGTGACGTACAGGGCCGTGGGGTCGGCCGGGTCGAAGGTCAGGCCGGTGAGGGGCCTGGAGCCGAAGGGCCTGACGGACTCGGCGGCGCCGAGCGTGCCGTCGGCGCCGCGGGTGTACCGCAGCAGCTGGCCGGTGTACGTGCCGACGTAGAGCCGGCCGTCCGGGCCCAGCGCCATCGCCGACGGCTTGGCGACGGCCGTGGTCGCGGCGCGCCGGAAGGAGTACGGCGACAGCGGTGCGGCGGTGGTGCCGGTGCGGAAGGCGCTGACGTAGCTGGGGAACGCCGCGCCGCCGTCGCGGGCGCGCAGCGCCGTGGTGGTGCGCACGGTGTACCTGGTGTTCTCCGCGAGGTTCTGGGCGGGGGTGAAGCTGATCGTGCCGCCGGCGGCGTCGCTGTTGAGGTTCAGCGGGACGTCCCCGGAGGGGCCGGTCAGGCGCACCGCGCCCGCGATGGTGGTCTCCTCCACCGGGGCGGTGATGGCCAGGCTGACGGAGGTGTCCACGCGCACGCCGGTGGCGCCGTCGGCGGGCAGGGTGCCGGTGGTGCGGGGCTGGGGTGCCGTCGGGGCGGCGGTCGAGGGCTTGACCGTCACCCAGGTGAGCTTGGTGTTCAGGCCCCCGATCGCGTCCACGGTGAGCCGGCCGTCGGTGACCGAGACGGTCCGCGTGGCGCTCGTGGTGCGCTGCGTGGAGGTCGGCCGGAAGTCCTGCACGGCCATCACCTCCTCCACCGTGATGCGGTGGGTGCTGTCCAGGTAGCAGGAGGTCCCGCTCGCGGTGGTGCACGCGTCGCCGACGCCCACCCCGACCTCGTAGACCCCCGCGGGCAGCTGGTACTCCCAGCGCCCGCCGGCCACGACGAGCCCGTCGGTGCCGGCGCGCTGCAGGTGGATGAACGTCGAGGCGGTGCCGGTGCCGGTGCGCTGGCGGGTCTCGGCGGTGAGGTCCACCGCGGTCTGGGAGGCGGGCGCGACCCAGCCGTAGCCGCGCGCGGTGGTGTAGCCCTGGCCGGTGTCGGCGGTCCAGCCGCCGGGGACGGCGGTGCCGGCGGGTGCGAAGTCGATCTGCGCGGTGGTGGGCGGCGCGGCCGCGGCGGGGGCCGCGGTGCTCACCGCGACGACCGGTGCGGTGACCGCGGCGCTCAGCGCGGTCACGAGGACGAGGAGGGTGCTGAGGGGACGCCGAGGTGCAGTCATCGCGTTCTCCGGTGGTGAGGGTGCTGCTCACGCCGAACGGATCGTCGCGGTGCGGGGCGGCGGCCCCGCCCCTGGCCGCCCGTGAACCGTAGCAAGGTCGCCAGTCCCAGGGAACCTCTCGCCATGATCTGTCAAGGGGCCGTTCGGGTGATCACGGGACGTGGTCGCGAGAACGCGGACAGCACCGCGGCGTCTCCCCCGACAGGTGCCCGGGGCTGCTCGCAGCGGTCCCGGACACGTGAGGGCAAGCGCTTTCCCTCTGGCTGCGGCGGTGGCACGATGCCCGGGTGACCGCCCCGCCCGCCGGCCGCCCGCTCGACGGGGACCAGCCGTTCCGCTCCGCCCTGCGCCTGCTGGGGACCCACCGCCGCCGCGTCGCCGCGGCCGTGTGCTTCATGGCGGTCAAGGAGACGCCGCTGTGGCTCATGCCGGTGATCACCGGCCGGGTGATCGACGTCCTCGTCGCCGGCGGTCCGCTGCGCGAGCTGTGGCTGTGGACCGCCCTCGCCGTCGTCGCCCTGCTGCAGAACTACCCGAACATGGTGCAGTACACCAAGCGGTACATGGGCGCCGTGCGCACGATCGGCGTGGACCTGCGCAACGCGCTGACCGACCGGCTGCAGAACCTCTCCATCGGCTTCCACACCCGGGTCAGCTCCGCGATCGTGCAGACGAAGGTCGTGCGCGACGTGGAGAACGTCGAGCTGATGTTCCAGCAGATCGCCCACCCGCTGCTGTCGGCGCTGATGGTGGTGGTCGGCGCGGTCGTCGTGACCGCCGTGGCGATCCCGCAGTTCCTGCCCTTCTACGCGCTGACCATCCCGATCGCCGTCGGGCTGCGCCACGTGCTGGGCCGCCGCTCGCGCCGGCGCAACGAGGAGCTGCGCCGGGAGGTGGAGCGGTTCTCCGCCCGGGTCGGCGAGATGGCCACCCTCATGCCCATCACCCGCGCGCACGGGCTGGAGCGCACCGCCGCCGAGCGCGTGGCCGACGGCGCCCGCCACGTGCGCGACGCCGGGTTCCAGCTGGACCTGCTCAACGGGCGCTTCTCCGCCCTGTCCTGGGTGAGCATGCAGCTGCTGGGGGTGCTGTGCCTGGTGCTGGCCGCCTTCGCCTCCCTCAGCGGGGCGCTGCGGATCACCCCGGGCGAGGTGGTGCAGCTCTCCTCGTACTTCACGCTGCTCACCGGCGCGGTGACCAACCTGCTGGTGCTGCTGCCGGTGGGGGCCCGCGGCCTGGAGTCGATCCGCTCGATCGCCGAGGTGCTGGAGGAACCCGACCTCGAGGTCAACGCGGGCCGGCGCACCGTGCGCTCGATCTCGGGCCACCTGCGCCTGGAGGGGGTGTCGTACCGCTACCCCGGCGCGGACGGCGGGGCCCTGCACGACGTCACCCTCGAGGTTCGCCCGGGGCAGACGGTGGCGTTCGTGGGCCCCTCCGGCTCGGGCAAGTCCACGCTGCTGAACCTCGTCCTGGGTTTCGTGCGCCCCACCGCCGGCCGGGTGCTGGTGGACGGCGCCGACGCCGCGACGCTGGACCTGCGCAGCGTGCGGCGCCACGTCTCGGTGGTGCCGCAGGAACCGGTGCTCTTCGAGGGGTCCGTCCGCGAGAACGTCACGTACGGGCTGGAGGACGTCGAGGACGAGCGGGTGCGCCGCGCGCTGGCCGACGCCAACGCCACCGGGTTCGTCGACGCCCTGCCGCAGGGCTGGGACACCGTGGTGGGCGAGCGGGGCGCGCGGCTGTCCGGGGGCCAGCGCCAGCGCCTGGCCATCGCCCGCGCGCTGATCCGCGACCCGCGCGTGCTGCTGCTGGACGAGGCGACCTCGGCGCTGGACCCGGAGGCGGAGTCGGCGGTGCAGCAGGCCCTCACCCGCCTCATGCGGGGGCGCACCACGCTGGTGGTGGCGCACCGGCTGGCCACCGTGCGCGCCGCCGACCGGATCGTGGTCCTGGACGGCGGCCGCGTCGTCGAGAGCGGCAACCGCCACGAGCTGCTGGCCGCCGGCGGCCGCTACGCGCAGCTGGAGGGCGCTCAGCGGCTGTGAGGCACCCGCTGCGCCGGCTCGCCCGCCTGCGGGGCGGTGGCCTCCGGGACCGTGCTCGCCGGGACGGCCACCGCCGTCCCGGCCAGCGCGCCCTCCAGGCCCCAGCGGCCGGTGAGCGCGGCCACGGGACCCGCCGCGAGCACCTCGGCGCTGAACTCGCCGCACGGGTGCAGGCGCACGCGGAACCCGGAGAAGCCCGGCCAGCCGCCGTCCAGCGCCGACCACGCCTTCAGCAGCGACTCCTTGGCGCTGAAGAGCACCCGGTCGGCGTGCACGCCCGGCAGCCGCGCGGCCAGCGCGCGCAGCTGCGCGCGCTCCCCCGCGTCGGCGACGAGCTCCAGCACCCCGGCCGGCAGCGGCTCGTGGGGCGTGGCGTCCACGCCCAGGGCGGCCACCTCCGCGCGCCGCGCGACCGCGGCGGCGCGGTAGCCGGGGCAGTGCGTGATGCTGCCCACGAAACCCTCCGGCCACACCGGGGCGCGCCGCGGGCCCGGCGGCAGCGCCACCGGGTCGCACCCGAGCAGGAGCAGCGCCGCCCGGGCGCACCAGCGGCCGGTGAAGAACTCCCGGCGGCGCTCGGGGCGCGCGGCCGCCACGGCCGCCAGCTCCTGCGGCCAGGCCCCCGCCTCACCCGCGGCGGCCTCGCGGTCCACCTCCACCACCCGCACCGCCGGCGGCAGCAGCGGGCGCAGCAGCTGCGGCCCGGGCTCGTCGCCCCCGGGACGAGAGCACGGGCGCGACGACCCCGCCAGGGGGCCGCCGCACCCGTGCTCGTCCGCCACCCCGTCGTGGCGAGCACCGCGCACCGGTCTCAGGCGAAGACCAGCGCCAGGTGCTCCAGCACCGCGGGCAGCGAGGCCGGCACCGACCGGAAGCCGACGTGCCCGTCGGGTCGCACCACGTGGGCCGCGGCGCCGGAGACGCCGTAGGCGGCGCGGTAGGCCCCGCGGGTGTCGCGGTGGACGCCGAGCCCCAGCGAGGCGGGCACGACGGCGTCGGGGCTGACGATCAGGTGCACGTCCAGCTCCCCGGCGGCCGCCGTGCGGGCGGCGTCGGCGAGCTTCTCCAGCTGCAGGAAGCCCTCCTCGTCCACCCCCGCGTCGGCGTGCAGCAGCAGCGCCGAGCGCGTCGAGCGCAGCAGGTCGAACAGCCGCAGCTCGTGCGCGACGCCGAACCGGCGCAGGCCCGTGACGTCCGGGGCGCGGTGCCCCGGCTCCGGGCCGTCCACCGCACCGGCGAGGGACTCCCCCACCAGCGGGCTGCCGGCGTAGTTCATCGTCATCTGCATCTCGAGCAGGAACTGCTCCCGGGCATCGTCCATGTCGATCTCGTCGGTGAACGCCAGGTTCACGGCGCGGTCGACGATGGCGCGCCCGGCGGGCCGGCGCTCGGCCTCGTAGCTGTCCAGCAGCCCGTCGGAGGCCAGGCCCCGCACCGCCAGCGCCAGCTTCCACCCGAGGTTCCAGGCGTCCTGGATGCCGGTGTTCATGCCCTGACCGCCGGCCGGCGGGTGCAGGTGCGCGGCGTCGCCGGCCACGAAGACGCGGCCCTCGCGGTAGCGGTCGACGATGCCGTGCTTGATGCGGAAGATCGAGGACCAGCGCAGGTTGCCGGCCGTGGTCCCCGCGGGGGCCAGCTCGTCGACGACCTCCTGGATGTCGCCCAGGCTCGGCGGGTCGTACTCCTGCCAGAACCCCGCGGGCACCACGCCGGTGCCCACGGCGTCGACGAAGCGCTGCGGGGCCATGGTGGCCACGCGGTAGCGGTTGCGGCCCTTCAGCGGCACGCACACGAGCATGCCGGTGAAGCCGCCGTCCTCCTCGATGCGCACGAAGCGCAGCAGGTGACCGGCGGGCATGTCCCAGTCGAGGTCGACGTCGCCGAGCATGAACAGCTGCGGGAACATCGACAGCCCGCCCTCGAAGGTCAGCCCCAGGCCGGAGCGCACGGCGCTGTGGGCGCCGTCGCAGCCGACGAGGTACTGCGTGCGCACGACCTCCTCGCCGTGGGCGGTGCCCAGCACGCACGTGACGCCGCTGTCGTCCTGGGCGAACGTCAGCAGCTCCAGGCCGCGCTCGACCCGCACGCCGGCGGCCTCCAGCGCGCCGGTGAGCAGCCGCTCGGTCTCGTACTGCGGCAGGCCCAGGTGGGCGTAGGGCACGTCCAGGTCGGAGAAGTCGGCCTGGTGGGTCTGCACGCCGTTGACGAAGACGGTCTGCCCGTGCAGCCAGGTGCCCGCGTCGATCGCCTGCGCGACGATGCCCTGCCGCTCCCAGATCTCCATGGTGCGGCAGTGGATGCCGATGGCCTTGTCGGCCCGGGTGGCGGCGTCGGGGCGCTTGTCGACCAGGCGCACCCGCACCCCGCGGCGGGCCAGCTCCAGCGCGTGGGTCATGCCGGCCGGGCCGGCCCCCACGACGAGGACCTCCGGGCCGGCCGCGCCGGGGGCCACCTCGGGCACCGGCACGGGTGCCGGGGCGGGGGTGGTCTCGCGCACGACCGCCGCCGGCGCCGGCACGGGCTCCTGCACCGGCGTCGGCTCGGTGCTCAGCAGCACCGGGGCGGTGGTGCCGGACGCGGTGGTGCCGGACGCGGTGGTGCCGGACGCGGTGGTGCCGGGCCCGGTGGTCGCCGCCGGGCCGCTGCCCTGCGCGCCGACCGCGGGGC
>NZ_JAAALM010000011.1:0-12869 GCF_009906395.1 Kineococcus indalonis | reverse complement strand
GCTGGCGCAGCTCGTACACGGTGCGCTGGAAGTCCACCGAGAGCCAGCGCGCCAGCGGCGCGGAGTCGCCCAGGTGCGCGGGGTCCTCGACCCACTCGCGGAACCGCTGCGCGTCCTCCCACTCGGCCACGATGTGGAAGCGCCCGGTCTCCGGGTCGCGCAGCAGCTCCTCGCGCAGGTGCCCGCCCTTGCCGCCCACGCGGCCGGCGACGACGAGGTAGGCGCGCTCGAAGGCCTCCTCCTCGCCCGGGGCGACGGAGGTGGAGATGTCCACCCGCACCGCGCCGGGCACGAAGCCCCAGGTGCCCGCGGGGGCCGCGCCGACCGCGGGGCGCTGGCGCAGCTCGTACACGGTGCGCTGGAAGTCCACCGAGAGCCAGCGCGCCAGCGGCGCGGAGTCGCCCAGGTGCGCGGGGTCCTCGACCCACTCGCGGAACCGCTGCGCGTCCTCCCACTCGGCGAAGATGTGGAAGCGCCCGGTCTCCGGGTCGTGCAGCAGCTCCTCGCGCAGGTGCCCGCCCTTGCCGCCCACGCGGCCGGCGACGACGAGGTAGGCGCGCTCGAAGGCCTCCTGGTCCCCGGGGGCGACGGAGGTGGAGATGTCCACCCGCACCGCGCCGTGGGCGCCGGGCTCCTCGACCGGGGACCCCGCAGCGGACCCCGCAGCGGACTGCTCCGCGGGCTCGGCCGGGGTCTCGGCCCGCGCGGCGCGGCCCTCGACCTGGTCGAGCACCGTGAACACCTCGCGGGCGGCGTCCTCGCGCAGCTCGCGCAGCGACTCCGTGAGGTTCTCGCGCGCCTCGCTGCGGCCGAAGGCGGCGGCCGCGTCGCGGTCGGTCCAGTCGCTGGCGATGGCGAACCACCTCTCCTCGGTCTCGCTGCGCATCAGCTCCTGACGCAGGTTGCCCGGCACCGCGCTGATCTCGGCGGCGGCCCGGCGCCAGGCCGCCACGAACTCCTCCTCGCAGCCCGGGCGGGCCCGCATGCGCAGCATCGTGCGCACCGGCCCGCCCGAGCCCGCGGCACCGGGCGCGCTCACGCCCGGGTCCCGTCGAAGCGCCGCAGCACCATCGCGCTGTTGAAGCCGCCCAGGCCGCGCGCGGCGACGAGCACCGTGCCGACCGGCTGCTCGCGCGCGGTGGTCACCAGGTCCAGGCCGTGCGCGGCGGCGGAGGGCTCGTCGAGGTTGCCCACGGCGGGCACCACGCCGTCGCGGATCGCCAGCAGCGCGGTGGCCACGGCCAGCGCCGAGCCGCCGACGCTGAGGCGGCCCACGAGGCCCTGCGGGGCGGACACCGGCACCGGGGCGCGCCGGCCCGCGAACGCGGTGCGCAGCGCCTCGGCCTCCGAGGCGTCGAGCGCGGGCACGCCGGCCGCGTCGGCGATCACGAAGTCCACGTCGTCGGGGCCGACCCCGGCGTCGTCCATGGCCCGCCGCATCGCCCGCGCGTACTGCGCGGGGTCGCTCAGCGGGTCCGACGGGGAGGCCGCGTCGTGGGTGGCCGCGTAACCGGCGATCTCGCCGTACACCTGGGGCGCGCCGCGCTCCAGGGCCTGCTCTGCGTCCTCCACGACCAGCACCGCGCCGCCCTCGCCGGGCGCGTACCCGTTGGCGGCGGCGTCGAAGGGCTTGTAGCCCTCACCGGGGGTGAGGGCGGCGGTCAGCTGCCGGCCCACGGACTGGCAGGCCAGCGCGTAGGGCGACAGGGAGGCCTCCGTGCCGCCGGCCAGCACCGTGGGGGTGCCGCGCCGGACGACCCGGCGGGCGTGCCCGAGGCTGTCCAGCCCGCCGGCGCCCTCGGTGACCAGCACGCTGGCCGGCCCCTTGGTGCCGTGCTTGATGGAGGCCTGCCCGGTGCTGGCCGCGTAGAACCACGCGATGGACTGGTACGCCGTGACGGCCTGCGGGCCGCGGCCGTACAGGCCCGTCATCTCCCGCTGGCCGAACTCGTTGCCGCCGGAGGAGGCGGCCAGCGCCACCGAGGTGGCGTACGGGTCGTGCTCGGCGGGGTCGTAGGAGGCGTCGGCCAGGGCCATGGCGGTCGCGGCCAGCGACATCCACGTCCAGCGGTCCGTCTGCACCTGCAGGCGCGGCTCGACGTGCTCGTCGGGGGTGAAGCCGGGGACCTGCCCGGCCAGCGTCACCCCGTAGGAGGAGGAGTCGAACGTGCTCAGGGGCGTCACCCGCACCTCGCCGGCGCGCACGCACGCCCAGTGCTCCTCGGCGCCCACGCCGCTGGGCGCCACGACGCCCAGCCCGGTCACCACCGCGCGCGTCACGAGGCCTCCTTCGCGGACAGCGAGCTCAGGGCGACGGCGGACTGGAAGCCGCCGAAGCCGCTGCCCACCGACACCGCCACGTCGATGCGCTGGTCGCGCGCCGTCTTGGGCACGTAGTCCAGGTCGCACTCGGGGTCGGGGTTCTCCAGGTTCGCCGTGGGCGGCACGACGCCGAACTCCATCGCCAGCGCGCAGGCGGCCAGCTCGATGGAGCCGATGGCGCCCAGCGAGTGACCCACCATCGACTTGATGGAGGTCATGGGGATCTCGTAGGCGCGCTGGCCGAGGCTGCGCTTGACCGCGGCGGTCTCGTGGCGGTCGTTCTGCTTGGTGCCCGAGCCGTGGGCGTTGACGTAGTCGACCGCGCCGGGGTCGATGCGGCCCTGGGCCAGGGCGGCGTCGATGGCACGGCTCATCTCGGTGCCGTCGGGGCGCAGGCCCGTCATGTGGAAGGCGTTGCAGCGGTTGGCGAAGCCGCTGACCTCGCAGTAGACGTGCGCGCCGCGGGCCTTGGCGTGCTCGTACTCCTCGAGCACGAGCACCGCCCCGCCCTCGCCCATGACGAACCCGTCGCGGGTGGCGTCGAAGGGGCGCGAGGCGGTGGCCGCCTCGTCGTTGCGCGCCGAGGTGGCGCGGATGGCGTCGAAGCAGGCCACCGAGATCGGCGAGATCGGGGCGTCGGCCGCGCCGGCGATGACGACGTCGGCGTCACCGTCCTCGACGAGCTGGAACCCGTAGCCGACCGCGTCCAGGCCGGAGGTGCACCCGGTGGACATCACCGAGGCCGGGCCGTGGGCGTGGAAGCGCGCGGCCAGCTCCGAGGCGCCGCTGCTGGGGATGAGCACGCGGTCCAGGAAGCGGGTGCCGTAGGCGGGGTCGACGACCCAGTCCTTGCCGGAGTCGCTGACCTGGACGTACTCGTCCTCCAGGCGCATGGTGGCGCCCACCGCGCTGCCCAGGCTGACCGCGAGGCGGTCGTGGTCGACACCGGTGCCGGAGGTGAGGTCCAGGCCGGAGTCGGCCACCGCCTCGTCCGCGGCGACCATCGCGAAGCGGGTGAAGCGGTCCGTGCGGGCGATCTCGTGGGTGCTCAGCCCGCGCGCGGAGAAGTCGATGTCGACCTCGGCGGCGATGCGCGAGCGGAACCGCGAGGCGTCGAAGAAGCTGATCGGGCGGGTCGCGGTGCGCCCGTCCACCAGCAGCTGCCAGAAGGAGTCCCGCGTCGGGCCGCCGGGGGCGACCACGCCGACGCCGGTGACGACGACCCGCCGGCCCCCGATCACGAGGCGGCCCCGGGCACCGGAGGCAGCTCCTCGGTGTCCACGTGGCCCAGGCGCGGCTGGGGGGCCAGCGGGGCCAGCGTGAACACCGCGGTGGCCGCCTCGGCCGAGTCGTTGATCAGCTTGTGGCGCACGCCGATGGGCACGCACACCCCCTCCTGGGCCTTGAGGGTGCGCAGCTCCCCGTCCAGGCGGATGCCGAGCTCGCCGGAGACGACCAGGAGGAACTCCTCCGAGTACGGGTGCCAGTGCTCGGTGACGACCTCGCCCGGCTGCAGCGTCACGGTGCCCATGAAGCCCGTGGTCGACCCGACGGTCGAGGGCGCCAGCACGGTGCGCACGTCGCCGCCGCGGCGGCGGTTCGCGGGGACCTCCGTGGCGCTGACGGTGCGGATGTCGGACGGCTTGGGCGCCTGGGCCTGGTGCGCGCGCACCGGGTCGGGGGCGCCCACGTTCGGGTGCCCGTCGCGCAGCTGCTCGGGGCGGACCTCGGTCGTCATGCGTTGCTCCCCTGCTCGGCGGGGGCTGCGGCGCGGGCCGCGGCCTCGACCTTCCCCCGGATGACGTCCATCTGGACGAGCGTGTTGGCGTTCATGCGGTCGGTCATGGTGGGCGTGTCGACGGGGGCCTGCGGGCGCATGCGGAAGTCCTGCACCCAGCGCATCAGCACGCCGTCGGGGCGCTGCTCGTAGCTCCAGCGGATGTCCATGAACTCGAACGGACCCGGCTCGGTGCGGCGCGCCACGACGGTGCGCGTGGCGGGGTCGGGGGTCCGCTCGGACACCCACGACCAGACCTTGCCGTTCTCGTCCGGGTGCATCGACAGACGGAAGGTGATCTTGCCGTCGGTGCGGTCCAGGACCTCCGCGGCGGCGTACTCGGTGAACAGGTCGGGCCAGTTCTCGACGTCGTTGGTGATGTCCCACACGAGGTCCATGGGCGCGTCGATGAGGATCGAGTTGTCGACGTGACCGGGGGTCGAGGTGGCGCCGGAGGGCGCGGCGGTCTCGGGGGCGCTCACGCGCCGGCCCGCGCGGAGTTGACCATGCCGACGATCGAGCCGAGGGAGTGGTCCTCGGCGTGCGCGCCCTCGTCGACGGGCAGCCCGTAGGCCTGCTGCAGCTCGGTCTGCAGCTGCAGGAACGCCAGCGAGTCCAGCCCGAGGTCGGTGAACATGACGGCCGGGTCGTCGGTGCGGGCCGAGGCCGGCAGGCCGACCTTGGCGACCAGCAGGTCCATCAGCTCGTCGAGGCCGAAGGTGGTGTTCTGAACGGTCACGGTGCTCTCCTCGTCAGGTCCTGCGGGTGGTCGGTCGCTCGCGGCGTCACGCGCTGAGCGCGGTGGCGCCGTCGAGGAAACCGGTGTGGTGCTGCCCGGCCTGGAACACCGGGTCGTTCAGGACCTGCAGGTGCAGGTCCCGGGTCGTGACGACGCCCCTGCCCTCGACGCGCATCTCGGCCAGCGCCGTGCGCATCCGGGCCAGGGCCTGCTCCCGGTCCGGCCCCCACGCGATGAGCTTGGCGACCAGGGAGTCGTAGTGGGGGCTGATCCGCGCCCCCGCGGTGAGGCCGGTGTCCACCCGGACACCGGGGCCGCCGGGCAGGTCGAAGACGTCCAGCAGGCCGGCGGTGGGGGTGAACCCGCGCGCGGGGTCCTCGGCGTTGATGCGGCACTCCACCGCCGCGCCGTCCAGGCGCACGTCCTCCTGGCGGAAGCTCAACGGCCGGCCGGCGGCGACGAGGATCTGCTCGCGCACCAGGTCCAGACCCGTGACCATCTCGGTGACCGGGTGCTCGACCTGGATGCGGCAGTTCACCTCCATGAAGGAGAAGTTGCCGCGGTCGTCGAGGAGGAACTCGAACGTCCCCGCCCCGGTGTAGCCCACGGCCTGGGCCCCGCGCACCGCCGCCGCGCCGATCTCCTCGCGCTGCTGCGGGCTCAGGCCGGCCGCGGGCGCCTCCTCCACGAGCTTCTGGTGGCGGCGCTGCACCGAGCAGTCGCGCTCGCCCAGGTGCACGCCGCCGCCGTGCTCGTCGAGCAGGACCTGGACCTCGATGTGCCGGGCGCGGTCCAGGTAGCGCTCGACGTACACGGTGCTGTCGCGGAACACGCTGTGGGCGGTGCGCCGGGTCGCGGTGTACGCCTGGCGGAACATCGCCGGGTCGCGCACCACGGTGATGCCGCGCCCGCCGCCGCCGGCGGCGGCCTTGATGACGACCGGGTAGCCGATGTCGTCGGCGATCGCGGCGCCCTCGTCGGCGGTGGCGACGGGGTCCACCACGCCGGGCAGCAGCGGCAGGCCGGCCGCGGCCATCTCCGAGCGCGCGCTGGCCTTGTTGCCCAGGCGGGCCATCACGTCGGGGCGCGGGCCGATGAAGGTGATGCCGTTGTCCGCGCAGACCTCCGCGAAGTCCGGGTCCTCGGAGAGGAACCCGTACCCGGGGTGGATCGCGTCGGCGCCGGTCTGCAGCGCGGCCTCGATGATGTTGGGGATGTTCAGGTAGCTGAACCGCGAGGGTGCGGGGCCGATGTTCACGGCCTGGTCGGCCATGCGCACCACGGCGGAGTCGGCGTCGGCGGTGGAGTGCACCGCCACCACGCCCACGCCCAGGCTGCGGCACGCCCGCGCGACGCGGACGGCGATCTCGCCGCGGTTGGCGATCAGGACCTTGCTGAACACCGGCGTCACCCGGCCAGCGCGGCGTCGGCGGGCTCGATGCGCACCAGCGGCTGGTCGAACTCCACCGGCGAGCCGTTCCCGGCGACGACCTCCACGACCCGGCCGGCGACGTCGGAGACGATGGTGTTCATCAGCTTCATCGCCTCGACGATGCCGAGGGTCTGGCCCACCGCCACCGTGTCGCCGGTGGAGACGAAGGGCGGCTCCTCCGGCGAGGGGGACGTGTAGAAGGTGCCCACCAGGGGTGCGCGCACCGTGTGGGTGGCGGCACCGGCCTCGCCGGCCTCGGCCGGCGCCGCGACGGCCGTCGCGGGGACCGGCGCGGCGGCCGCGTGCACCGCCGCCACCGGGGCGGCCGGGGCCACCGGCGCGGCGGCCGCCTCCTGCCAGTCCACCTCCACGGTGACCTCGCCGCGCGAGAGCGCGATGCGCCGCAGCGGCCCGGCCAGCGAGCGCGACAGCGCCACCGCCTGCTCGGCCAGCTCGCTCAGCGCGTCCTGGCGCACCTCCAGCACCTCGTGGTGGACCTCCACCGCACCGCCCACCCCGACCGCTCCGATCGTGCTCGTCCCGCCGCTGCTCGTCCCGCCGCTGCTCGTCGTCGTGCCGTTCGTGCCCGTGCCGTTCGTGCTCACAGCGACCCCCTCCCCGCGCCCATGCCGCGCAGCCGGGCGCTGCGCAGGCGCAGCAGCTCGTCCGCGTCCAGGGCGCACAGCTCGTCCAGCGCCTCCGTCACGGCCCGCCCCACCAGGGCGGCCGTCGCCTCCGGGTCGGTGTGCGCACCGCCGGCGGGTTCGGCGACCACGCCGTCGGCGACGCCCAGCCGGACCAGGTCCGGGGCCGTCACCCGCAGCGCGCGGGCGGCCTGGGCGGCCTCCTGCGCGTCGCGCCACAGGATCGCCGCGCACCCCTCGGGGCTGATGACCGAGAAGAACGCGTTCTCCAGCATGAGCATCCGGTCGCCGGTCGCCAGGGCCAGCGCACCGCCGCTGCCGCCCTCGCCGGTCACCACGCTCACCACGGGCACCCGCAGGCGGCTGGAGCGGGCGATGGCCTCGGCGATGGCGATGGACTGCCCGCGCTCCTCGGCGGCCACGCCCGGGTACGCCCCGGGGGTGTCGACCAGGGTGACCACCGGCAGACCGGAACGCTCGGCGTGCTCGAACAACCGCAGCGCCTTGCGGTACCCCTCCGGGTGCGGCATGCCGAAGTTGCGGGCGACGAGCTCGCGGGTGTCGTGGCCCTTCTGGTGACCGACCACGACCACGCTGCGCCCGGCGAGCGAGGCGATGCCGGCCACGATCGCCGGGTCGTCGCCGTGCGCACGGTCCCCGTGCAGCTCCACGAAGTCGTCGAAGGCCAGGTCCAGGTAGTCCAGGGTCGTGGGCCGCTCCGGGTGCCGGGCGGCGCGCACGACGTCCCACGCGTCGGGTGCGGGGGCAGCGGGCACGGGCAGGCGCGGGGCCGGGACGGTGCCGGTGGCCCGCGCGCCGCGGCCCGGGCCGCCGGCGTGCAGGCGCAGCAGCCGGCCCAGCAGCGGGCGCAGCCGCTCACGGCTCTCCACCCGGTCCACCAGCCCGTGCGCCAGCAGGTACTCGGCCTGCTGGAAACCCTTGGGCAGTTCCTGCGGCACGGTCTGCTGGATGACGCGCTTGCCCGCGAAACCCACCGCGGCGCCGGACTCCGCGACCAGCACCTGCCCGAGCGAGGCGAAGGAGGCGGTGACCCCGCCGAACGTGGGGTCGGTCAGCACGCCCACCGACAGCAGGCCCGCCTCGGCCACCAGCGCCAGGGCCTGGCTGGTCTTGGCCATCTGCATCAGGGAGAGCGCGCCCTCCTGCATGCGGGCCCCGCCCGAGGCGGTGACCAGCACCAGCGGCAGGCGCCGGCGCACGGCCTCGTCGGCCGCCGTGGCGACCGCCTCACCGGTGGCCGAGCCCATGCTGCCGCCGAGGAACCGGAAGTCCATCACCAGCAGCACCAGCGGCTCGCCCTCGACGCGGGCGGTGCCGACGATCGTCCCCTCCTGCTCGCCGGTGGCGCGGCGGGCGCGCTCCAGGCGCTGGGGGTAGGGGGCGGTGTCGGTGAAACCCAGCGGGTCGTGCGGCACCGGCGGCAGCGTGAACTCCTCGAAGCTGCCGGGGTCGGTGAGCTGGCCGATGCGGTCGCGCGCCGACAGCCGCTGGTGGTGGCCGCACTCGTGGCACACCTCGAGGTCGCGCACCAGGCGGCGCCGGTACAGCGGGCGCGCGCACCCGGCGCACTTGACCCAGTCGGCGCCGGTGGTGGTGGGGGTCGCGGTGGTGGTCATCGGAGGTCTCCCGGGAACTGCTCGAGGCGGCGGCCGGCGGGGTTCACTGCCCGGGCCGCCAGGTGTAGAAGCGGCGCGCGGAAGCGTCGGCGGGCCCGCGCCACGTCGACAGGTAGGGGGAGATGAACGGGTCGAGCTTGCGGCTGATCTCCCCGAAACCCGGCTGGCGGGCGGCGATCTGCATCACCTCGGCCGCGCTGCGGTCGAACTCCACGAGGTGCACGTACAGGTCGCCCAGGCTGTACAGGCTGCGCTCGGTCACGCCCAGCGCGTGCGGCAGGTCCGTCGCGTCCGACTCCGCGAAGATGCGCGCGACGTCCGCCTCCGCACCCGGCGCGATCTTCGCCACGATGATGTTCCGGGCGGTCGTGCGGTCGGTGGCGGTGGGCGTCTCCGGTGCGAGAGGACGCGTCATGGGAACTCCTCGTCAGGACGTGCCGGCGCGGCGGGGCGCGAACGGACCGGCGGTGGGGTGCGGGGCGACCGGCGCGCGGGACCTCCCCGGCAGGGGCGGTGGTGCGGCGGTGTCGTGTGCCTCCGGGCGGCCCGCAGGGGCCGGCCGCGCGGCACGCGCCCCGGGTGGGTCCCGGGGTGGTGCCCGGTGGTCACCGGGGTGGTTGCCCGGCGGCCACGAGATCGAGCGTGGCCCGGTGAGCACCCAGCGTCAACGCCGACGGCGGGCTCCCGGTGTGCCCTGTCAGGTCCGTGCCAGCAGCGGTGCCGGTACCTGCCAGCTCCCTGCCGCGCGGGGGGTCAGTGCAGCTCGACGGGGACGTCGACGAGGCTGCCGTACTCGGCCCAGCCCCCGACGTAGTGGCGCACCCGCGGGTGCTGCAGGAGCTCGGCCAGGGCGAACCACAGCAGCGAGCTGCGGTCGGCCACGCGGCAGTAGACGACGACGTCGGAGCCGGCGGTCAGGCCGCGGTCGGCGAACAGCGTGCGCAGGCGCTCCAGCGGCGCGAAGGCGCGCCCCTCCAGCAGCTCGCCGGAGGGCAGGTTGCGCGAGCCGGGGATGTGCCCGGGCACGCGGTGGCGCTCGGCGACCACGTCGAGCTGGTGCTGCACGTGCCCCTCGTACTCCGCCTCGGTGCGGCAGTCGAGGATGAGCACCGGGTCCGGGGCGCCCACGTAGCGCGTCAGCAGCTCGTCGCGGCCCACGATGACGGAGGGGTCGCGGCCGGGGGTGCGGTAGTCGGCGGCGGCCACGACGACCGGGGCGTCCTCCAGCTCACCGCCCGCGGCGGTCCACGCCGGCAGCCCGCCGTCGAGCAGGCTCAGGCGCCGGTGGCCGTACAGGCGCATCACCCAGAACGCGTACGCCGCGTGGCTGGGGCTGCCCGCCGAGCACAGGACCACGTGGTCGTCCACGCCGACGCCCAGCGCCGACATCAGGCGCTCGAAGCCCTGCCGGGAGACGGGACCGCGCCGCACGCGCTCGTGGAGGTCGTCGTACGTGGACAGCGGCAGGGAGCCCGGCAGGTGCCCGGCGTGGTAGGGGGTGGCGTCGTCGTCCACCTGCAGCACGACCACCGCGTCGCGGTGGGCCTGCAGCCAGCGCGCGTCGACCAGGGGCAGCACCGCCTCCGCGGGCGCCGCGGGGTCGGCGCGCCAGGAGCTCACGGCCCGTTCCCCCCCTCGTCCAGCAAGCCCCAGTCGGCAGCGCGCAGAAGCGCCTGGGTGCGCGTCTCGGCACCGAGCCGACGGTACAGCTTGGCCAGGAGACGATACATCTCCCGCTCCGAGTACGACGCCGAGCGGGCGATGGCCGCGACGGTGCCGCCCTGGCCGAGCATGCGCAGCCACTCGCGCTCGTGCTCGGCCAGCTGCGGCGCGCCCGCCGAGCCCACCGGCTCCGCCAGCGACTCCACGAGGGTGCGCGGCACGAGCACGCGCCCGGCCGCCGCCGAGAGCACGACCTCCACGGCGGTCTCCAGCTCCGCGTCGGGGTCCAGCACCCCCAGGGCGCCGGCGCGCACGGCGCCGACGAAGCCGTCGCGCCCGGCGCCCGGCGCGAGGTGCACCAGCGCCACGCGCTCCCCCACCGGCGAGCCGCGCAGCGCCGAGCGGACCTCCTCGGCGGCGGCCTCGGGCACCACGAGCACCGCCGGGGCGGGGTGCTCGGTCAGCAGCTCCAGCAGGTCCTCGCCGTCGGTGCGCACCACGCGGTGCGCACCCGCCGCGCTGAGGGCGTGCGCCAGGCCGTGGCCGTACACCTCGGGCACCCCGCTGAGGACCACCAGCGGCCCGGGCCGCGCGGAGGTGCTCACCAGGACCACCCGGCCCGCGCGCCGCGGGCGCTGGTGGTGGGGACGGCAGCACGCGCTGCCGGTGCGCTGCGGGGGCGACCGCGGGTCACGGGGCACCTGCTTCCTCGCCCTCGGGGCGCAGTACGGATGGGGGCGGCGGCGTGAGCGCCGCTGCAGCTCGTCGCCGCACCAGCCTGGCGCACCGGGGCACCCGCCGGGCGTGCCGCGCGCGGCAGCTCACTGCCAAGCGCTGGCAGGTCGCTGGTGATCCCCGGACGGGCGCCTTGACCGCCCCCGGCGCGCGGGAGCAGCGTCGCCGACCGGGCCGGAGCGCGCCCCGGCGCCCGGGCCGCCGCCCGGGCCGCCGCCCGACCCGCACCCCAGGAGGTCACCGTGATCGAGGTCCCCGAGCAGCGGGCCGAACCCGCCGGCACCGCACCCGCCGCCACCGCGCTGCTGGCCCCCGGCCAGGGCGCCCAGCGGCCCGGGCAGCTCGCCCCGTGGCTGGAGCTGCCCGGCGCCCGCGAGCGGCTGGGCGAGTGGTCCGAAGCGGCCGGCCTGGACCTGGTGGCCGCCGGCACGACGTGGACGGCCGAGCAGATCCTGCCCACCGAGGTCGCCCAGCCGCTCGTGGTGGCCACCTCCCTGCTGGTCGGGCGCGAGCTGCTGCGCAGCGGCACCCCCGCCCGGGTGGCCGGCCACAGCGTCGGGGAGTGGACGGCCGCCGCGCTGGCCGGCGTGCTGGACGACGCGACCGCCCTGCGCCTGGTGGCCGCCCGCGGGCGGGCCATGGCCGCCTGCTGCGCGGGCGGCGGCTCGGGCATGTCGGTGGTCCTGGGCGGCGAGCCCGCCGAGGTCGAGGCCGCGGTGCAGCGCGCCGGGCTGGTGCCCGCCAACCGCAACGGCGCCGGCCAGCTCGTCGTCGGCGGCACCGTGGAGGCCCTGCGGGCGCTGGAGGAGGACCGCCCGGCCGGGGCGCTCGTCAAGCGGCTGCCCGTGGCCGGGGCCTTCCACACCCCGGCCATGGCCGCGGCGGTGCCCGTGCTGCGGGCGGCCACCGAGGGCGTCGCGACCGCGGACCCGGTGCTGCCGCTGCTGTCCAACGCCGACGGCGAGGTCGTCGCCTCGGGCCCGGAGGTGCTGCGGCGCCTGGTGGCGCAGGTGGCGGGCCCGGTGCGCTGGGACCTGTGCACCGGCACGCTGGCCGGTGCTGGGACGACGACCTTCGTGGAGCTGCCGCCGGCCGGCGCGCTGAGCGGGCTGGCCCGCCGGGCGCTGCCCGGGGCGCACGTGCTGGCGGTGCGCGCACCGGAGGACCTGCCCGCCGCCGCGGAGCTGCTCGCGGCGGGCTGAGGCGGGGGGTGCACCCCGCTCAGCGCCGGTCGTCCGGCGCGCTCACGCCGAGAGCAGGCCGGCGCGCTGGGCGACGAGCAGGGCCTCGGTGCGGTTGGCCGCGCCGAGGCGCTGGTAGGCGCGGTTGAGCAGGCGGTACATCTCCCGCTCGGAGTAGGAGCTGCGCACCGCCAGCTCGGCCACGGAGACGCCGCGGGCGAGCTGGCGCAGCCAGCCGCGCTCCTCGGCGGGCACGTCCACCGCCCGCGTGGTCACCAGCGGCAGGCACAGCGCCTGCGCGACGGCGGCGGGCAGGACGGTGAAGCCGCGCGCCGCGGCGGACAGCACGGCGAGCAGGTCGGCCAGCGGCGCCGCGGCGTGGGCCACGCCGCGGGCGCCGGCGCGCAGCGCGGCCACGTGCTGGGAGGGGGCGGGGTCGTCCAGCAGGACGACCATCGCCACCTCCCCGCCGGTGCAGCGCTGCAGCAGGTGGGCGGTGGCCCGGGCGGCGCCGAGCGCGGTGAGCACCACGCGGGTGCCCGGCGCCAGGGCCAGGCGCTCCTGCAGCTCGGCGAGGTCGCGGGAGCGCTCGCCCCGCATGCCGTGCTGCTGGACGGCGGCCACGATGCCGTGCGCCGACACCGGCGGCACGCCGCAGACCAGGACCGAGACGTCGGCGCCGGCGGGGGCCGCGGGCACGATCGAGGGGCGCCGGGAGGCGGGGATGCGCACCGCGGGTG
>NZ_JAAALM010000119.1 GCF_009906395.1 Kineococcus indalonis | reverse complement strand
GCACCTCCCCCGCCGCCCGCACGCCCGCCGCGCGCCCGCTGGCGGTGCCGGTGGAGCGCGCGGAGCTGCTGGCGGACGCGCGCTTCCGCGACGCGGAGGTGGTGCGGGTGCCGGTGGGCGCCAACCCCTCGTACCTGCGCGCCGGGCAGTTCGCGGCGGTGCTCGAGCGCCTGGCGCCCGCGGAGGCGGCCGCGCTGGGCGGGGGCCCGGGACGAGAGCGGCCGGGCCCCGGGGGGCCCGGCCGGGCGCTGAGCGGGCGACGGGAATCGAACCCGCGTAGCTAGTTTGGAAGACTAGGGCTCTACCATTGAGCTACGCCCGCGCGACGCCGCCGGCACCCGGTGGGTGCTGCGCGGCGGTCGGCGCCCAGCTTAACGGGTCCGCGGCGGTAACCTGGTGCGGTACCCGCCGCCGTGCGCGGCGGGTCGCGGGGTGTGGCGCAGCTTGGTAGCGCGTCCGCTTTGGGAGCGGAAGGCCCCCGGTTCGAATCCGGGTACCCCGACGACCACCGCCCGGTGGTCCGCAGCCGCGGCGCTGCGCGTGCGGGCGGGACGACGCCCCGGCGCGGACGGCTAGGCTTCCGCGGTGCGCCGGGGCACCCCGGAGCACCGCACGCCTGACCACGACCTCCGCCCGGCGCGGAGAGACCCCAGGAGATCCCCGCTGTGAAGAGCGACGTCGAGACCCTCAACCCGACCCGGGTGAAGCTGACCGTCGAGGTCGGCTACGACGAGCTGAAGCCGAGCCTCGACGCCGCCTACAAGTCCATCGCGGGCCAGGTCCAGGTGCCGGGCTTCCGCAAGGGCAAGGTGCCCGCGCGCGTCATCGACCAGCGCTTCGGCCGCGCCGCGGTGCTGGAGGAGGCCGTCAACGACGCGCTGCCGAAGTTCTACCAGCGCGCCGTGGAGGAGAAGGACCTGCGCCCGCTGGGCCAGCCCACCGTGGACGTCTCCCAGGCCCCGGACCCCAAGACCGGCGGGGACCTGAAGTTCTCCGTCGAGGTCGACGTGCGCCCCACCCTGGAGCTGCCGGACCTGTCCTCGGTGGAGGTCTCCGTCGACGACGTGGCCGTCGCCGACGAGGACGTCGAGGCGCGCCTGACCTCGCTGCGCGAGCGCTTCGGCACCCTGACGGGCGTGGAGCGCGCCGCCGGCGACGGCGACTTCCTCTCCCTGGACCTGCGCGCCGAGATCGACGGCGAGGAGATCGAGACCGCCAAGGGCATCTCGTACCAGGTCGGCCAGGGCAACATGATCGAGGGCCTGGACGAGGCCGTGACCGGCCTGAGCGCCGGCGAGGCGACCACCTTCACCGCGCCGCTGGCCGGCGGGGAGCGCAAGGGCCAGGACGCTTCGATCACCGTGACGGTGCAGTCCGTCAAGGAGCGCGTGCTGCCCGAGGCCGACGACGACTTCGCGCAGCTGGCCAGCGAGTTCGACACGCTGGAGGAGCTGCGCGCCGACCTGCGCGGGCAGGTGGAGCAGTCCAAGAAGTTCGAGCAGGGCCTGCAGGCGCGCGACCGCGTCCTGGAGAAGCTGCTGGAGCTCGTCGAGGTGCCGGTCCCCGAGTCCCTCGTGGAGGCGGAGATCCACACGCACCTGGAGCGCGAGGGCCGCCTGGAGGACGCCGAGCACCGCGCGGAGATCGACGAGAGCACCCGCGCCGCGCTGCGCAGCCAGCTGCTGCTGGACGCCCTCGCCGAGCGCGAGGAGGTCGGCGTGGCGCAGGAGGAGCTGCTGGAGTACCTGGTCGGCCAGGCGCAGCAGTACGGCATGGAGCCCAACCAGTTCGTGCAGATGGTGGACCAGGCCGGCCAGGTGCCCGCCATGGTCTCCGAGGTGCGCCGCCGCAAGGCGCTGGCGGTGGCGATGGAGCAGGCGACCGTCAAGGACGCCTCGGGCGACGTGGTGGACCTGGAGGAGCTCGTGGGCGCGGACGACGACGAGGCCGGCCAGGGCGCCGAGGGCGCCGGCGAGGAGCGCGCGGACGGCGCCGAGGGCGCGGCCGACGCGCCCGAGGCCGGCGAGACCGTGGACCCGGTGGGCGACGACGCGCAGGCCGCCGCCGACGCCGCGGCCGGGCAGCCGCAGGACGGCGAGGAGCGGGCCGGGGCCTGACCCGCGGCAGCGGGCGCGCCGTGGGCGCACCGGGACTGGTGACGCCGCAGCACGCCCGGACGCCGGGTACGCCGGGGATGGGCCTCGACGACAACGTCTACCAGCGGCTCCTGCAGCAGCGGATCATCTGGCTGGGGTCGGAGGTCCGCGACGAGATGGCCAACGCCATCTGCGCGCAGCTGCTGCTGCTGGCGGCCGAGGACCCGGACGCCGACATCTTCATGTACATCAACTCGCCCGGCGGCTCGGTGTCCGCGGGCATGTCGATCTACGACACGATGCAGTACATCAAGCCGGACGTGGCGACGATCGCCACGGGCCTGGCGGCCTCGATGGGCCAGTTCCTGCTGTGCGCGGGGGCCCCGGGCAAGCGCTCGGCCCTGCCGCACGCGAAGATCATGATGCACCAGCCGCTGGGCGGCCTGGGCGGCTCCGCGAGCGACATCAAGATCCTCGCCGAGCAGATCATCCTGACGAAGAAGCAGATGGCCGAGCTGATCGCCAAGCACAGCGGCCAGCCGTACGAGCGGATCACCGAGGACTCCGACCGCGACCGCTGGTTCACCGCGGAGCAGGCCCGCGACTACGGCCTCATCGACCACGTCGTCGGCCACACGAGCGAGGTCGAGGGCGGCGGTGGCACCGGTGCGTGAGACCGGGGGCCAGTCCCCGCTGCACCTCCCGCCGCACCCGACCGCCCAGATGGGAGACCGCCCGATGGACCAGCACAGCCGCTTCGACACCGCGCACGCGCCGTCGGCGCGCTACGTGCTCCCGCAGTTCGAGGAGCGCACCTCCTACGGGATGAAGCGCTCGGACCCGTACACCAAGCTCTTCGAGGACCGCATCATCTTCCTCGGCGTGCAGGTGGACGACGCCTCGGCGGACGACATCATCGCCCAGCTGATCGTCCTGGAGTCCCAGGACACCGACCGCGACATCATCATGTACATCAACTCGCCCGGCGGGTCGTTCACGGCCCTGACGGCGATCTACGACACGATGCAGTACATCCGTCCGGACATCCAGACGTACTGCATGGGCCAGGCCGCCTCGGCCGCGGCGGTCCTCCTGGCCGCCGGCACGCCGGGCAAGCGCTTCGCCCTGCCGAACTCGCGCATCCTGATCCACCAGCCGGCCATGTCCGGCGGCGGCTACGGGCAGGCCTCCGACCTGGAGATCCAGGCCAACGAGATCCTGCGCATGCGCACCTGGCTGGAGCAGACCCTCGCGAGCCACTCGGGCCGCACCCCGGAGCAGATCTCCGCGGACATCGAGCGCGACAAGTTCCTCTCCGCCGCCGAGGCCGTCGAGTACGGCCTCATCGACGAGGTGCTGCAGCCCCGCAAGGCCTCGGCCCTCACCCGTTAGGCAGCACGCCCGGCGCGTCCCGGGGGGCCGGTCTGGCACCGTGTCCCCCGGGGGCGTCTAATGAGTCCACCAGACCTCCCGGACAGGTAGCGTGGAGGAGTCGTGACGGTGCCGGGGGCCCGGCTCCCGCCGGGTCGCAGGACCCGTCGAGCAGGACGAGGAGAGGAATCCGTCGGTGGCACGCATCGGTGACGGTGGCGACCTGCTGAAGTGCTCCTTCTGCGGAAAGAGCCAGAAGCAGGTCAAGAAGCTCATCGCGGGCCCCGGCGTCTACATCTGCGACGAGTGCATCGACCTCTGCAACGAGATCATCGAGGAGGAGCTCGCCGAGGCCAACGACCTGGGCCTGGTGGAGCTGCCCAAGCCCCGCGAGATCTTCGAGTTCCTGGACCAGTACGTCATCGGCCAGTCCTCCGCCAAGAAGTCCCTGGCGGTGGCCGTGTACAACCACTACAAGCGCATCCAGGTGGGGGAGCCGGCCAAGGGCCGCGACGACGCCGTCGAGATCTCCAAGTCCAACATCCTGCTGATCGGCCCCACCGGCTGCGGCAAGACCTACCTGGCGCAGACCCTGGCGAAGATGCTCAACGTGCCCTTCGCCATCGCCGACGCCACGGCCCTGACGGAGGCCGGCTACGTGGGCGAGGACGTGGAGAACATCCTCCTCAAGCTCATCCAGGCCGCCGACTACGACGTCAAGAAGGCCGAGACGGGCATCATCTACATCGACGAGGTCGACAAGATCGCCCGCAAGTCGGAGAACCCGTCCATCACCCGCGACGTCTCCGGCGAGGGCGTGCAGCAGGCGCTGCTGAAGATCCTCGAGGGCACCACCGCGAGCGTGCCCCCGCAGGGCGGGCGCAAGCACCCCCACCAGGAGTTCATCCAGATCGACACGACGAACGTGCTGTTCATCGTGGGCGGCGCCTTCGCCGGTCTGGACCGCATCATCGAGTCCCGCGCGGGCAAGCAGGGCCTGGGCTTCGGGGCGCAGCTGCGCTCCACCAGCGCCCCGGCCGAGCCCACCTTCAGCGAGGTCATGCCCGAGGACCTCATGAAGTTCGGGCTCATCCCCGAGTTCATCGGCCGCCTGCCGGTGATCACGTCGGTGGAGAACCTCGACCGCGAGGCGCTGGTGCGCATCCTCACCGAGCCGCGCAACGCCCTGGCCAAGCAGTACCAGCGGATGTTCGAGCTGGACGGCGTGGAGCTGGAGTTCACCCCGGACGCCCTGGAGGCCGTGGCCGACCAGGCGATCCTGCGGGGCACCGGCGCCCGCGGCCTGCGCGCCATCATCGAGGAGGTGCTGCTGCCGGTGATGTTCGACGTGCCCAGCCGCGACGACATCGCCCGCGTGGTCGTCACCCGCGAGGTCGTGCTCAAGAACGTCAACCCCACGCTGGTGCCGCGCGAGGCGCCGGCCCGCAAGGGCGGCCGCGAGCGCCGCGAGAAGTCGGCCTGACCCCTCGCCCGCGAACGACAGAGGGCCCCGCCCGTGCTCAGCACGGGCGGGGCCCTCTCGTCGTGGTGGGGCGGCCGGGTGGCGCGCCGGGCGGGGCCCTGCGCCGCTCAGCCGTCCTGGCGCACGGCCTGCACGTCGACGGCGACCTTCAGCGTGGTGCCGAAGACCGCCACGCCGATGCCCACCGCCTGGTTCCAGTTCATCCGGAAGTCGTCGCGGTGCAGCTCGCAGGTGGCGGTGAACGCCGCGCGGGTGCCGCCCCACGGGTCCGGGCCGGAGCCGGTGTAGGTCAGCTCCAGCTCCACCGGGCGGGTGACCTCCAGCAGGGTCAGCTCCCCGGGCAGGACCCACCGCTCGCCCGCGCGGCGCACGCCGCCGGCGCGGAAGCGCACCGCGGGGTGGGCGGCCACGTGCAGGAAGTCCGCGGCGCGCAGGTGCTCGTCGCGCTGGGCGTTGCCGGTGTCGATGGAGGAGGCGTCGATCTCCACCTCCACGCTCGAGCCGGTGACGTCGCCGGCGGGCACGGTGATCACGCCGCTGAAGCGGGTGAAGCGCCCGTGCACCGCCGACAGGCCCAGGTGGTGGGCGGTGGCGGTGATGGAGGAGTGGGCGGTGTCGATCGCCCACACCCCCGGCGGGGGCACGTCGTCGCCGCCGGTGCGGCGCAGGCGCACCTCGCCGGCGCGCCAGGTGCCGGTGGCGGGCACGAGGACGCTGGTGGCGCGCGGCTCGTGCGCGGGAGCGGCCACGAGCATCGTGGCCGGGCCCGGCGGCAGGGCCGGCAGGGCGAAGGTGCCGTCGCCGCCGGTGACCGCGCGCGCCACCTGGGCGCCGTCGGGGCCCAGCAGCGTGACGGAGGCGCCGGCGACGGGCCAGCCCTCGCGGGTCAGCACCCGCCCCTCGCCCGCGGCGGGCGCGGCCGGTCGCCCGGCCGTGCCCGCCGCGGGGTGGGCGAGGTCCTCACCGCTCACTGCTGCGCCCCGGCGCCGGCGGCGCGCTCACCGGCGGTGGCGCTGCCGAGGGTGACCTGCACCGCGCGGACGGTGTCCTCCTCGACGTCCACGCCGGTGGCGACCGGCGCGAAGCCGGCGGCCGTCAGCGTGTAGCGCCCGCCGGCGAGGTCCTCGAAGCCGTAGCCGCCGTCCTCGTCGGTGACCACCGAGCCGACGACCTGGCCGTCGGCGTCGACGAGGGTGACGGTGGCCTCGCGCACGCGCCGGCCGTCGCTGGCGGCGACGACGGTGCCGGTGAGGCGCCCGCCGCCGGCCAGCAGCAGGTCGCAGGCCAGCGCCCCGGCGTCGGGGACGTCGACGCTGCGCGCCAGCGGCCGGTGCACCTCGCTCTGGGCGGTGAGCACGTAGGACCCGCCCATGAGGTTGCTGAAGGAGTACCCGCCGTCGGTGCCGCTGCGGGTGGAGCCGACGACCTGGCCGGTGACGTCGGTGAGGGTGACGAGCGCGCCGCTCACGCCGCGGTCGTGGTCGGAGCTGGCCTCGTGCGCCAGCACCCGCCCGGTGATCGCCGAGCGGCCGGAGAGCACCACGTCGCGGTGCACCGGGGCGGTGCCCACGCCCACGAGCGTCGCCGAGGGCGCCACGTGCGGGGCCGCCACGATGAGCAGGTAGGTGCCGCCGGTGGGCAGGTCGATGCGGTAGGCGCCCTGCTCGTCGGTGGAGGTGCGCGCCACCTGCTGGCCGGACTGGTCGGCCAGGGTCACCACGGCGCCGGGCAGGGCCCGGGAGTCGGCGTGGCGCACGGTGCCGGAGACGGACAGGCCGGTGTCGGTGCGGACGGCCTGGGCCGGCACGGCGCCGCGCACGGCGCTGCCGTCCACCGCGCTGCCGTCCACCGCGCTCCCGTCCACCGCGCTCCCGTCCACCGAGGACCCGTTCGACCCGCTCGCGCTGCCCGACCCGTCGGCGCCGGTGGCCACGGGCGGCTGCACGGCGGTGCTGCCGGTGGCGGTGGCGCTCTCGGGGGCCATCGTCGCGGCGTCGTCGCCGCGCAGCGCGCGCTCCTTGAAGAAGAAGCTGACGACCAGCGCGACGAGGGCGAAGGGTGCGGCGATGAGGAAGACGTCGGCGATGCCGGAGCCGTAGGCGGACTGCACCACGGTGCGGACCGGTTCGGGGATCGTCGCCAGGTCCGGCACGCCGCCGGCCTCGCCGAGGGAGGCGGTGGCCGCCGCGGGCAGGTCCAGCGCCGCGATCCCGTCCCTGATGTGGTCGGTGACGCGGTGGCCGAGGACGGCGCCCAGGGCGGACACGCCGATCGCGCCGCCGAGGCTGCGGGAGAAGGCCACGAAGGAGCTGGCGGCGCCGAGGTCCTGGGGGGCGGCGACGTTCTGCACGGCGAGCACGAGGTTCTGCATCATCATGCCGACGCCCAGGCCCACCAGGGCCATGAAGGGCGCCACGACCCAGTAGTTCGTGTCGTACTCGACGGTGCCCATGAGGGCCAGGCCCGCGGTCAGCAGGACGCCGCCGGCGATCAGCCAGCCCTTCCACTTGCCGGTGCGGGTGATGAACTGCCCGGCGATCGTGGAGGACAGGAACAGGCCCAGGATCATGGGGATGGTCGACAGGCCCGAGTGGGTCGGCGACTGCCCGCGGCCGAGCTGGAAGTACTGGCTCAGGAAGATCGTCGCGCCGAACATCGCCACGCCGACGAAGAGGCTGGCCAGCGCGGACAGCACGATCGTGGGGTTGCGGAAGAACTTCAGCGGGATGATCGGGTCCTTGGCGCGCGACTCGGCCACCACGGCCAGCGCGAGCAGCACCAGGCCGCCGGCGACCAGGCCGGCCGTCCACCACGAGCCCCACTCGAACTCGGTGCCGGCCAGCGAGACCCAGATGAGCAGGGCGGACACGCCGCCGGCCAGCAGCAGGGCGCCGAGGTAGTCGATGTGCACCTCGTGCTTGGGCTGCGCGGGCAGCTTGAGCCGGAACTGCAGCACGAAGAAGGCGAGGATCGCGAAGGGGACGCCGACGTAGAAGCACCAGTGCCAGGACAGGTGCTCGGTGAGGACGCCGCCGATGAGGGGGCCGCCGACGGTGGCGACGGCGAAGGTGGCGCCCAGGTAGCCGGAGTACCGGCCGCGCTCGCGGGGGCTGACCATCGTGGCGAGGATGACCTGCGCCAGGGCCATGAGGCCGCCGCCGCCGATGCCCTGCACGACGCGCAGCGCGATGAGCATGCCCATGCTGGTGGACAGCCCCGCCACGGCGGAGGCGAGGACGAACAGCACCAGGGCGATCTGCACGAGCAGCTTCTTGGAGAAGGTGTCGGACAGCTTGCCCCAGATGGGGGTGGAGATCGTCGTGGCCAGCAGGGCGGCGGTGACGACCCAGGTGTAGCTGGACTCGGTGCCGTCCAGGTCGGCGACGATGGTCGGCAGGGCGTTGGAGACGACCGTCGAGGAGAGGATCGCGACGAACATGCCGAGCAGCAGCCCGGACAGCGCCTCGAGGATCTGGCTGTGGGTCATCTTCACGGGGGCCGCCGTCGGCGGCGCGGTGGTCGTGCTCATGCGTTCCTCTGCAAGGTCTTCTCCTGTGCGGTCGTGTCGGCGAACTTCTGCAGCAACCGCGTGAGGTCACCGATCTCAGCGTCGTCCCAGTCGGCCAGGCCCGCCACGAGAGCGGCGACGACGCGGTCGCGCTGCGCGTTCAGCTCCGCCTCGCCGGCGCCGGTGACGGTGAGCCGCTGGGAGCGGCCGTCGTCGGGGTCGGGGGAGGCCTCCAGCAGCCCCTTGGCGCGCAGGTGCGCCACGTGGCGGCTGACGGTGGACAGGTCCAGGCCGAGGTTCTCGGCGACCTCGGTCATGCGCGGGCTGCCGTGCTGGTGCACGACGGCCAGGGCGGCGGTGGTGGGCAGGGACGCTGCGCCGGCGAGGTGCCGCCGGGCCCGCATGAGGTGCGGGAAGACGGCGACGAGCTCGGCGCACGCGGTGGCGGTTGCCATGACGACCTCGAGTCAGCGATTGGTGTGTGCAAGCAACGATATGACGGGTGGTTGCAGCACGCAAGTCCGCACCCCGTCCGGGTGGGCGGAGCCGGGGCGGGGGAGCGG
>NZ_JAAALM010000118.1 GCF_009906395.1 Kineococcus indalonis | reverse complement strand
CACCAGGAGCGCACCCCCATGCCCGAGCCCCTGCCGCGGCTGAACACCGCGGACCTGCCGCCGGCCGTCGACGTCTCCGACAACACGGCCGCGCTCGCCGCGGTCCGCGCCGTCGTCGACGCCGGTCCCTACACCGACGAGTGGGACTCCCTGCGCCGGTACCGCCCGCCCCGCTGGTACGTGGACGCCAAGTTCGGGATCTTCATCCACTGGGGCGTCTACTCGGTGCCGGCGTTCCGCAACGAGTGGTACTCGCGCACCATGTACCAGGAGGGCCGGCCGGAGTTCGAGCACCACCGCGAGGTCCACGGCGACCAGGCCGACTTCGGGTACAAGGACTTCATCCCCTCGTTCACCATGAGCGGTTTCGACCCCACCGACTGGGCGCGGCTGTTCCGGCGGGCGGGGGCGCAGTTCGTCGTCCCCGTGGCCGAGCACCACGACGGCTTCGCCATGTACGACACCGCGCGCTCGCGCTGGAGCGCGGCCAGGATGGGTCCCGAGCGGGACGTCCTCGGCGACCTGCTGGCCGCGGTGGACGAGGCGTGGATGGTGCGCGGGGCCTCCACGCACCGCGCCGAGCACTGGTTCTTCATGAACGGCGGCACGCGCTTCGACTCCGACGTGCGCGACCCGCGCTGGCAGGACTTCTACGGCCCCGCGCAGCGGGACGAGACCGCGCCGAACGAACGCTTCCTGGAGGACTGGCTCCTGCGCTGCGTCGAGGTCGTCGACAGGTACCGCCCGCAGGTGCTGTGGTTCGACTGGTGGATCGAGCAGCCGGCGTTCGAGCCGTACCTGCGCCAGCTCGCCGCCTACTACTACAACCGGGCGGCCCAGTGGGGCCGGGGCGTGGTCATCAACCACAAGTGGGACGCCTTCCCCGCCGGCGCCGCGGTGTACGACGTCGAGCGGGGCACGCTCGGCAGCACCCGCGAGCAGGTGTGGCAGAACGACACCTCGGTGTCCCGGACCTCCTGGTGCTGGGTGGACAGCCACGAGTACAAGAGCGCGAGCGACCTGGTCGCCGAGCTCGCCGACGTCGTCGCGAAGAACGGCGTGCTGCTGCTCAACATCGGCCCCAAGCCGGACGGGACCATCGCCGCGCAGGAGCGGGCGCTGCTGGAGCAGGTCGGCGACTGGCTCACCCGCAACGGCGAGGCGGTCTACGGCACCAGGCCGTGGCGCGTCTCCGGCGAGGGGCCGACGAAGACCGCCGCGGGTTCGTTCGTGGACGACGTCGCCGCGGGGTACACCGGCGCCGACGTGCGCTTCACGCACCGCGAGGACCCGGCGGGCGAGTACGTGTACGCCATCCTCCTCGCCGAACCCGAGGACGGCGTCGCCCGCGTCAAGGCGTTCGGCACCGGCTCGCCGCTGCTGGAGCGCGAGGTGCGGGAGGTGCACGTGCTGGGCGCCGGGCGGGCGCCGGAGTGGAGCCGGGGCCCGGACGAGCTCGTCGTGCGGCTGCCGCCCCGGGCCGCCGTAGCCGGCGGCCCGGTGGTCAAGCTGTTCTTCGAGCCCGAGCAGGTCCCCGAGCGCTGGGACTCACTGCACGGCCCCTCGCCCGCGTAGGGTCCGCGCGGGGGCGCTCTCCTGCCCGGGCGCACCGGCGCGGTGGAGGTCTGGGAGGAGTCGGTGGAGGTGGTGTGGACCGTGTTCCAGCCACCGGGGACCGCGATGGTGGCGAACGCGTGGTGCGCGCCGTCCGCCGCGACGAGGGTGGGGACCTTCACCGAGTGCACCGTGCGCGCGTCCGGCCGGGGGCTGTCGGGGCCGATCAGCGGTCCGGCGGACGAGACCGTGTGCGCTGCTCCGCGCTCGGCGGCCGGCGGTGCGGCCGGTCGGCGGTGCGTGCCGGCGCGCCTGCGGTGAGCGTTGGGGCCGAACCCGGCGGGGGTCGGCGCTGCGGCCCCGTACCGGCTGCAACGACAAGGACGACGTGACCCGTCGATGTCGAGCGCTCACGGTGCGTGCGGCAGACCCCGCTGCGCGCGGGGTCACCCCCACCCCAGCGCGCGCAGCCCGGCGGCCGTCAGGGCGGCGAGCACGACCACGACGAGGAACGGGGCCCGCAGGACGAGCGCGAGCACGGCGACCGCCAGCCCCGCGGCCCGGGCGTCGAGGACGAGGTCGCGCCCCGTGGAGAACGTCTGCAGCACCACCAGCGAGGCCAGCAGCGCGGCGGGCAGCGCCCCGGTGACCCGGCGGGTGCGGGGCTCCTCCAACCACGCCGGGGGCACCACGTAGCCGGCGAGCTTGGTGGCGAAGGCGATCGCCGCGGCCGCCAGCACCGCGGTCCACGTGCTCACGCGCCGCTCCCGCCGGAGCGGGCGGGCGAGAACCACGCGACCAGCGACCCGGCGAGCGCCGCGGCGACGACCGGCAGGCCCTGCGGGATCAGCGGCACCAGCAGCGTCGTCACCAGCGCACCGACGACCGCGACGGCCACGGGTTCGCGGGCGCGCAGGCGCGGCCACAGCAGCCCGACGAACGCCGCCGACGCGGCAGCGTCCAGGCCGAAGCGCTGCGGGTCGCCCAGGGCGCCGCCCACCAGCGCGCCCAGGAGGGTCGTGAGGTTCCAGCCGACGTAGACGCCCAGGCCGGTGACCCAGAAGGCCAGCCGCCGCGAGGGCGGCGTGGGCTGCGAGACCGCGACCGCCGTGGACTCGTCGATGGTCAGCTGCGCGGCGGCGAACCGGCGCCACCCGCGCGCCCGCAGCACCGGGCCGAGCTGCAGGCCGTACAGCGCGTTGCGCACCCCCAGCAGGGACGAGGCGGCGACGGCCGCGCCGACGGTGCCACCGCCGCCGAGCACGCCGATCAGCGCGAACTGCGAGCCGCCGCTGAACAGCAGCAGCGACAGCAGGCACGTCTGCACCACGCTCAACCCGCTCGTGACGCTCAGGGCGCCGAAGCTGACGCCGTACAGGCCGGTCGCGACCGCGACCGACAGGCCCTGCCGCACGGCCGCGGCGCGCTCGGCACGCTCGGCCGGTCCCGCGGGTTGCGCGGGTTGCGCGGGTTGCGCGGGTTGCGCGGGTTGCGCGGTGCCCCGCCGCTCGGGTGCTGCGTCGCTCACGGGGCCAGCATGCCGAACGCCCGGCCCCGGCGGCCGTCGCGTCCCCTCCGGAGCCCTCGCCGGAGCCCTCGCCGGAGCGGGCGTCACCGCGGCGCCGGCGCGCTCCCGCGGACGGTCAGCGGGCTCTGGACCGACAGGGAGACGCGGCGGTCGCGGCCGGGGGCGGGCCACGCCACCTGCACGATCCACTCGCCGTCCGGCTCGGCCAAGCGGTGGACCGCCACGGACGGCGTCGTCCCGCCCTGGTCCACCGTGGGCTCCGCCGTCCACCGCTGCTCGCGCAGCCAGGCGCCCACCGCGGCGGCCACCTCGGCGGGCGTGGCACCGGCAGCGAGGCGCACGGACGACGCGGTCGTCCAGGACGCCGTGTCGTGCTCCCGGCCGAGCAGCGGTCCGGCCTCGTCGAACCGCGGCCCGGAGGTCGCGCCGGCCGCGGGGTCGCCGTCCGCGGGGACGTGCTCGAGCATCGCGGCGTGGATCTGCTCGGCGCGGTCCCCGTGCTCCTCCAGACGGCTCTCCGGGGCGGGGGTCGAGCACCCCGCCAGCGCCACGACCAGCAGGAGGACACCCGTCCCGGCCCGGAGCGGCTCGCGCACGCCGCGACGCTAGCACCGGGTCCCCCCTCGCGGCCGGGATCCGCCTCGCGGGCCGGGCACCGGGGCCGCGGGCCTCAGGCCGCGGGGTGGTGGACGCCGGCAGCGGCCACCACCGCGTCGCCCTCGGGCATGAGCACCCACAGCAGCGGGTAGATCAGCACCTGGCTGCCGGGGACGACGACGAGGGTGGTGACGAACAGCGCGCGCACCGCCCAGGGGTCGATCCCGGAGCGCTGGGCCAGCCCGGCGCACACGCCGCCGAGGAGGCGGCCGTCGCGGGGGCGCACGAGGCCTCGGCGGGCGAAGGTGGTGTGGACGGCGTTCACGGTGGTCCTCCTCGGGGCGGGGACCCGCGGGCAGCGGGTCCGACGTCTCGAGGGTGCCCGTCGCGCCGGTGCGGCGGCATCGGGGACGGACCCTGACCGGTCCCTGAGCCGACCCCGGGCGCGCCCGGCGGCGGGTGCGCCCCGGGGTCGGGCCTCAGCCGCCGCGCAGCGCCTCCAGGACGACCGCGGCCACCTGCTCCGGCGCGCGCCAGATCAGGAAGTGGTCGCCCTCCAGGACCCGCACGTCCGCGCACCGCTGCGCGGCCTCGGCTCGCTGCCGCGCTCCCACCAGCGGGTCGTCCCGGCCGAGCAGGACGGTCGTGGGGGTGCTCTCCCAGCCGGCGGGCCCCTCCTGCGCGTCCGTGTCGATGCGCACGCTGGCCGGCCGGCGCGGGTGGCGGCGCAGGTGCTCGCGCACGTGCGCCGGGAACGTCGTGCCCACCTCCTGCTCCAGCCACCACTCGTCGTCCAGCAGGGAGGTGCCGCGGCCGGTCAGCGCGATGTGCTCGTGCTGCTCGATCCAGCCGGTGCCGAGGCCGGCGCTGCCCGCCGCGCGCGGGCACGAGGCCACGTGCAGCAGGTGGCGCACCCCCTCCTCCCCGTGCGAGGCGACCCCGATCACGTCACCGCCCCAGGAGAAGCCGACCAGCACCACCGGCGGGGAGGCGGCGCGCAGGACGGCGCGCACGTGCTCGGCGTCCTCGGGCAGACCGGCGTCGGGGCCGCGGTGCGAGGGCAGGTCGGGGGTGTGCACCCGCACCCCCGCGTCCTGCAGCAGGCGGCGCACCCAGTGCCAGTCCTGCGGACCGCCCCACGCGCCGTGCACGAGCACCGCGCTGCCCGACCCCGAACCCGCCAGCGGCCCTGCCGCACCGGACGCCACGCCGGACGGGGTGGCACCGATCGGGCGGCCGGTCACCCGCCCCGGGGCCGGGCGCGCACCTGCGCCGCGGCCGGTCCGACCGCCAGCACCGCCCCCGCCGCCAGCACCGCCCCCGCCGTGGTGGGCAGCCCCGCGACCAGCCCGGACGGGTACGTGCAACCCCCGTTCATCGAGCTGATCGACTGGCGCCGCCAGGTGCGCGAGCCGATCGAGCGCCACCCCGGGACCTTCGCGGTGCCGCAGGAGCTGCCCGCGGACACCACGACGGCCTTCACCAGCACCTGGTGGGAGCACCCCGTGCTCGACGTGATGTCGCGCGGTTCCGGCGTCGTCGTCTGCGCCGACGAGCTGCCCGCCTGCGAAGCAGCCCCGGGCGAGGCCCCGGTGCACCTGGTGCGCAGCGGCCGGGTGGGCTCGCTCCCCTCCCACGTGCTGCGCGAACCACCGTCCGAACCCGGCACCACCGGCGAGCTGAGCGCCGAGCAGCAGCGGTACCGGGAGACGGTGCCGTTCACCACCGCCGTGCCGGGGTGGGCAGCAGAGGAGGCGCGGGCGAGGAGGCGTGGGCGAGGAGGCGCGGGTGTGGGACCCTCGCCCCCGGGCCGACCCGCGAGCCCGGCGGGTGGACGAGCGAGGAGGACCGGTGACCGTCGAGGAACTCATGCACGCCAACCTCCTGGAGGTCTTCGCCGAGCGGGACCCCGCCCGGCGCCGGGCGGCCGTGGAGCGCCTCTACTCCCCCGACGTGACCTTCGCCGACCCCGAGGAGACGGTGGTGGGCCACCGGGCGCTGGACGAGAAGGCGCAGCGGCTGCTCGACGCGTCCCCGGGTTTCGCCTTCAGTCCCGACGGTCCCGTGCGGGTCGTGCAGGACCTGGGCCTGCTCGCCTGGCGGTTCGGGCCGGAGGGCGGGGAACCCGTGGTGCGCGGCACCGACATCGCGCTCGTCCGGGAGGGCCGCATCACCGCCGTCTACACGGTGCTGGCGGCGGACTGAGCGGGCCGGCCGGGCCCGCAGGGGTCTCCGGTCGTGGGCGGCTAGCGCCAGATGCTCAGCACGACCGGGCCCACCCGCTCGGTGAAGCGCCCCCGAGGGGCGGCCGCGGCCAGCAGGGCGCGCAGCTCCCGGTCGAAGGCGCCCAGGCGCTCGCCGAACAGGTGCGGGGCCGAGCTGGACAGCGAGTACACCGACGCGGCCACCTGCTCGGCGCTGCGCTCGACCTCCCGGCCGGGCAGGTGCAGGCGCTGCGGACCGCTGAACCCGGCGGCGCGGTAGACCTCGTCCTCACCCCCGGGCGTCCCGGAGGTCAGGACGCCGCGCCCGGCGCGCCGCCGCGGCCCCAGGTGGCGGCGCACGAGGGCGTCGACGGCCCGCCGCGGCGGGCGCGGGTGCGCGGGTGCGCCCGGGCCGCCCGCCCCCGGGCCGCCCTCGTCCCGGCTGTCGACGCCCTCGTGCGTGGTGGCGCTGACGTGGACCAGCGCGCCGCCGGGCACGAGCGCCGCGCGCACCGCCGCCGCGACGCGGGGCCGGTCCACCCAGTGGAAGGACTGCGCGAAGGTCACCAACCGGGGCGCGGGCAGGTCGGCGGGCAGGTCCTCGGCGCGCAGGTGGCGCCAGCGCACGTTGCGCACCCCCTGCTGCGCGGCCAGCCGCGCCGCCTCGGCGAGCATCGCCTCGTCCGCGTCGACGCCGACGGCCAGCGCCACGTGCGGGGCCAGCAGCAGCGTCAGCGACCCCGGCCCGCAGCCCACGTCGAGCAGCACGCCCGAGCCGTCCAGGGGCAGCGCCCGGGCGAGCTCGCCGGCCAGCTCGGGCGGGTAGGGCACCCGGCCGAGCGCGTAGTGGGCGGCGCTGCCGGCGTACAGCGAGGGGTCCCAGCTCCACGCCGGTCCGCCGCCGGGTCCCGGCGGTTCCCGCGGCGGCGTGCTCACGCCTCAGCGTCCCACGGCCCGGGCCCGCCGGGCGGGCGCGGGCAGGTGCCCGGGCAGTTCGGCGACGACGGCGTCGAGGAGCTCCCCCAGCGCGCCCGGGGCGGCCGAGGCGGCGATCCAGCGCCGGTAGGACTCGCGCCAGACCGTCAGCAGCAGCCCCGCCGCCAGGCTCGCCTCGTCGGCGGCGACGCCCTGCCGGCGCAGGAACGCCTCGGCCTGCTGCTGCCAGCGCAGCTGCTGGGCGAGGTCGCGGGCGCGCAGGACCGGGTTCTCCTCCAGGACGCGCTCGCGGGCGCACTTGACCTCGCCGTCCTGCTCGGCGGAGCCGGCCAGCGCCCGCACCCCGTGCAGCAGCCGGGCCAGCGGCGCGGTGCCCGGGGGTGCTGCGGCGGCCGCCTCGACGACCAGCGCGAAGACGTCCTCGTCCGCGGCGAACATCGCCTCGTCCTTGTCGGGCACGTGGCGGAAGAAGGTGCGCGTGGACACGTCCGCGGCGTCGGCGATGTCGGCCACCGTCGTCGCCTCGTAGCCCCGCTCGGCGAACAGGCGCAGGGCGTGCTCGGCCAGCGCGCGCCGGGTGGCGGCCTGGCGGCGCTGGCGGGGGGTGGGTCGCTCCACGCCCGCATTCCAGCACACGACACCTTGACAAGCCGAGCCGAAGTGGCACACCGTGACACATCGACGCGCAGAGACGCGTCACCCCCGACACGTCAGGAGCTCCCCGTGGACGTCACCGGTTCCACCGCCCTGGTCACCGGCGCCTCCGGCGGCATCGGCGCCGGCATCGCGCGGGCCCTGGCCGCCCGCGGCGCCGACCTCGTGCTGGTCGCGCGCAGCGCGGCGAAGCTGGAGGCCCTGGCCGCCCGCGCGCGCGCCGAGCACGGCCGCCGGGTCCTCGTGGTGCCGCTCGACCTGTCCACCCCCGGGGCCGGCGCGCGGGTGCAGGAGGCGCTGGCCGGCCGCGAGGTCGACGTCCTGGTCAACAACGCCGGTTTCGGGGTCAGCGGCCGGGTGGCCGACGTCCCGGACCCCTCCGCGCTGACGGCGATGGTCACGCTGAACTGCACGACGCTGACCGACCTGACCGCCCGGTTCCTGCCGGGCATGGTCCGCCGCGGCCACGGCGCCGTCGTCAACGTCGCCAGCATGGCCGCCTACGCGCCCTCCCCCGGGTTCGCCGCCTACGCGGCCTCGAAGGCGTTCGTGCTGTCCCTCTCGCAGGCGCTGTGGGCCGAGACCCGCGGCACCGGGGTGCGGGTGGCGGCCCTGTCCCCGACGGTCACCGACACCGGGTTCTTCGACGTCGCCGGCGAGGCCGCGGGCGCGGGGCTGCGCCGGCGCAGCGTCGAGCAGGTGGTCGCCACGTTCTTCGACACCCTGGACGCGGACCGCCCCGCCGTCGTCGACGGCCGGCGCAACGAGGTCCTCGCCGCCGCCGCGCAGCTGACCCCGCGCGGGCCGTTCCTGCGCGCGCTCGGCCCACGCTTCGCCGACCGGGTCACCGGCGACGCCACCCGCTGACCCGCTGACCCGCTGACCCGCTGACCCGCTGGCGCCTCGAGCGTCCAGCGCGACGTCCCCCAGCGGCTTGGAGCAGCAGATGAGCACCTTGCCGGCGGCGACCTCAGCCGTTGCAGGCCTCCACGCCGGCGCCCATGACGAGCTCGCCCTTGTGCGCCTGCGAGACGTACACGTGCACCGCGTTGGACATGACGATCGTGGGGTGCACCGGTTCGAGCAGCTCGCAGACCAGCGCCTGCAGCGGGTGGGACTGGATCGGCACGCGGATGCCGAGCATGTCGGTCAGCACGGAGGTGCCGCCGGCGGCGGCCAGGGCCACCTTGCCGCAGGCGATGTCCCCGCGGGTGGTGCGCACCCCGGTGACGCGGTCGCCGTCGGTGGTGAGACCGGTGACCTCGCAGTCCTGGAGGACGTCGACGCCGGCGGCGTCGATGCGCCGGGCGAAGCCCCAGCCGACGTGGTCGTGCTTGGCGATGCCGGCGCGCGGCTGGTGGGTCGCGCCCAGCACCGGGTAGCCCAGGTCCTCCTCCAGGTGCTCCCACAGCTCCAGGGAGTGCTCGCAGGTGGCCGCCGAGGCGTCCCAGAGGTAGTGGGAGCGGATGGGGTGGTGTTGCGGGCCGTGTTCCCGCCGGCCAGCCAGTCCTTCTCCGGCACGGCGACGTCCGTGATGCCGTGCTCCTCCACCAGGTAGTGCGCGGTGGCCAGGCCGTGCCCGCCGCCGCCGACGACGACGTAGGCCTTGCGCGGCTCGGGGTTGCGCCACGGGAAGCCGGGGTGCTCGGAAAGGTCCGCCCCGGGGG
>NZ_JAAALM010000117.1 GCF_009906395.1 Kineococcus indalonis | reverse complement strand
GGGCGTGAGTCTAGGGTTGGGGGGTGCCTGAGCAGCCTGACGACGCGAGGCCGGCAGCGCCGGCGCTGCGCGACCCCGTGGTGATCGCGGCCTTCGAGGGCTGGAACGACGCCGGGGAGGCCGCCAGCCAGGCGGTGGCGCACCTGCACGAGGTGTGGGGGGCCACCGAGCTCGCCGAGTTCGACCCCGAGGAGTACCACGACTTCCAGGTGAACCGGCCCACCGTCCACTACGACGACGACGGCCGGCGCCGGCTGACGTGGCCGACCACGCGCGTGTCGTACGCGCGCCTGCCCGACGCCGAGCGGGACGTGCTGCTGGTGCGGGGCATCGAGCCGTCGATGCGCTGGCGCACCTACGCCTCGGAGGTCGTCGAGCACGCCCGCTCGGTGGGCGCGGGCCTGGTGCTGACCCTGGGCGCGCTGCTGGCCGACGTGCCGCACACCCGCCCGCTGCCGGTGACCAGCAGCAGCGAGGACCCGGAGCTGGTGGAGAAGCTGGACATCGAGCCCTCCCGCTACGAGGGCCCCACCGGCATCGTCGGGGTCGTGCAGGACGCGGTGGCGAGCGCGGGCATCCCCTCGGTGTCGCTGTGGGCGGCGGTGCCGCACTACGTGGGCCAGCCGCCCTCGCCCAAGGGCACGCTGGCGCTGCTGCACCGCGTGGAGGAGCTGCTGGACGTGTCGATCCCGCTGGGCGACCTGCCGGAGGACGCGCGCGCCTGGGAGCGCGGGGTGGACGAGCTGGCCGGCGAGGACAGCGAGATCGCCGAGTACGTGCAGCAGCTGGAGGAGGCCAAGGACACCGCGGAGCTGCCCGAGGCCAGCGGCGAGGCCATCGCGCGCGAGTTCGAGCGCTACCTGCGCCGGCGCGACGACCCCCCGCGCCGCGACGACGGCCCCCGGCGCGGCTGACGGCGCCACCGGCGCCGGGGCCGCCCGCGCCCGGTCACCGCGCCCGGCCACCGCGCCCGGCCACGGTGGCCGGCCACCGCGCCCGGCCACCCTGGTCGGGTGAGCTTCCCGCGGTCGATCGCCCCGGTGCTGCGCCAGCACGCCTCGTTCGGCGGGCGCGGCCGGGGGCGAGCGGGGCTCGCTGGTCGCCGGGCTGGGGCTGGACCTGGTGCTCGAGCTCGCCCGCTTCGCCGTGCCGCTGCCGGTGCTGCTGCCGGTGCTGCCGGTGCTGCCGGTGCTGCCGGTGACGGGGCGCCGCCTGCACGACACCGGCCGCTCGCGCTGGTGGGTGCCGGTGGGGCGCGTGCCGTTCCTGGACGTGGTGCTGCTCGTCCTCACGCTGCTGGGCTCCGCGCCCGGCCCGAACCGCTGGGGCCCCTCGCCGAAGGCGCGGGCGACGCGGGTCCCCCCGCCGGTCCGGGGCGCGTGAACCCGGCGCGCCGCCGGCGCCGGCGGGCGGGCGACACGCCGCGCCGCGGCCCGCGCCGCGATCACGGCACGCGCCATGATGGCGCCCGGACGCTCCGGGTCGCCGGTCGCGACGGACGCTGAGGGGGGCGCGGGTGAGCTGGCGGTTGCGGACGCCGCGGGTGCTGGTGGTGGACCTGGACGGCAGCAGGGGCAGCGCGGTGCGCGCGCGCACCGGCTCGATGGTCGCCTGCGAGGGCGAGGTCTCCTTCAAGGACGCCGGCATCGGCGGCGGGGGCGGCCTGCGGGCGGCGCTGAAGCAGCGGGTGGCCGGGGAGTCGCTGCCGCTGATGGAGGTCAGCGGCCGCGGCAGCGTGCACCTGGCCGTGGAGGCCGGGCACGTGCTGCTGCTGGAGCTGGCCGGCGAGGTGCTGCGGGTGGAGTCCGAGTCGCTGCTGTGCCTGTCGGAGGGCCTGCGCACCGACGTGGCCTTCACCGGTCTGCGCGGCGCCTCCAGCGGGCAGGGGCTGTTCACCACCAGCGTCACCGGCCACGGCCGGGTCGCGCTGCTGTCGCTGGGCGGGCCGCCGATCGCGCTGCGGGTGACGCCGCGGACCCCGCTCGTGGTGGACCCGGACGCCTACGTCGGCTGCCTGGGCGAGGTGCGGCAGTCGTTCGTCACGGACGTGTCGTGGCGCGCCGTGGTCGGCGAGTCCTCCGGGGAGGCGTTCTCGCTGCGCTTCGAGGGGAGCGGCACCGTGTTCGTGCAGCCGGAGGAGCGGCGATGACGTTCACCGCGGTCACCTCCAAGGTCGTGCTGGCGCGGGTGCGCCCGGGCGGGGAGGTCCTGGCGCGGCGCGGCGCGATGCTCGCCGTCACCGGGAGGGTGAGGTTCTCCCCCGTCTCCGGCGGCCCGGGCGGCGGGGCGTACGGCGGCGGGGTCGCCGCGGCGCTGGCGCGCGGGCTGCAGGGCGAGGCGGTGGCGCTGATGGTGGCCGAGGGCGAGGGCACCGTGCACTACGGCTCCCGCGGCCACCACGTCACCGTGGTGGAGCTCGACGGGACCCGGCCGCTGTCGGTGGAGGCCGACCGGCTGCTGGCCCACGACGCCTCGCTGTCGAGCTCGGTGGTCTTCCTGGGGCAGCAGGGGGGCCTGCGCGGGGCGGTGCGCGGCGCCGTCACCGGCCAGGGCCTCTTCACCACCCAGCTGTCCGGGCGCGGCTCGGTCGCGCTGCTCTCCCACGGCGGCACGTTCGCGCTGCCGGTCACCGCCGGCCGGCAGGTCGTGGTGGACCCGCAGGCGTACGTGGCGCACGAGGGCGAGCTGCGCGTGGAGGTCAGCGCGGCGGTGTCCTGGCGCGACGCCGTGGGCCGCGGCTCCGGCGAGGCGGTGCAGCTGCGGGTGTCCGGGGAGGGCACCGTCCACGTCCAGGCCTCGGAGGCGAAGCTGTGAGCGTCGAGCCCCTCGACCCCTCGACCCTGCCCGAGCACGACAACCTGCCGGGCAACGCGCACGCGTACTGCGTGCGGCTGACCGGCCCGCTGTTCGTGCAGACCGGCCGGATGATCGCCCACTACCCCGCCGGCGGCGGCACGATCCGCTTCGAGCCGCTGACGGCCACGTCGCTGGGCACGCTGGTGGCCGAGCGCTTCTCCTCGCCGCTGTACAGCCGCGACTGGGTGGTGGCGAACGGCCAGGGCCACGTGCTCCTGGGCGACCGCGGGTACGACATCAACTCCTACGACCTCGACGAGGGCAACCTCACCGTGCGGGCGGCGAACCTGCTGGCCTTCGACGCGGGCCTGGAGCTGAAGGAGTCCATCGTGCCGGGGTTCCTCACCCTGATCGGCACGGGGAGGTTCCTCGCCAGCTCCTCCGGCCCGGTGATCTTCGTGGAGCCGCCGGTGCGGGTGGACCCGGAGGCGCTGGTGGGGTGGGCGGACTGCCCGGCCCCGGCGCTGCACTTCGACGCCGGCTGGATGGGGCACTTCCTGGGCGCCGCGCGCGGGGCGCTGTTCGGCACCCGTTCCGGCGAGGAGCGCCAGTACGACTTCACCGGCGCGGGCACGGTGCTGCTGCAGAGCTCCGAGCGGCTGCGGGAGGACCCGCACGCGCTGCGCCGCCTGGAGGGCGAGGTGCGCCAGCTGGGCCCGGGGGCCCTGCAGCAGCTGCAGGCCGTGGTGCAGCAGCAGCTGGCCGAGCACCAGCAGCAGCAGCGCTGAGGCCGCGCGGCGCGCCTAGAGGCGCGGGCCGGCCGCCCGCGCGGCGCGCACCGCCCCCAGCGAGTCGCGCAGCTGCTGCACCCAGTCGCCCTCGTGCTGGGCGACGAGCTTGACCGACCAGGCCAGCGCCTCCGAGCGCGAGCGGGCCACGCCCGCCTCCACGAGGGTGTCCAGGACCAGGCGCTCGGGCTGGCGCAGCCGCGTCATGACGGGCACGGCCACGTTGGTGAACACGGTGCGCACCGGCCCGCACGCCGCTCCCCAGGCGACCTTGCGCCCGAAGCGCTCCTCGGCCTGGTCGGCGATGCGCATCCGCGCCGCCCGGGTCTCCTCCCGGAAGCGCTCCACGCGGCCGGCGGCGGCGCTGGCCAGCGCGTCCTGCTCGACCTCGGGCGCGGGCAGCGTGCCCACGACCACGACCTCCTCCCGGTCGACGGTGACCTCGACGGTCCCCTCGAACCACTCCTCCGGCAGCCTGCCGGCGAACCACGCTGCGATGTCATCCATTACGCGATTACACGCTTGCATCAGTGGTGTGTCAACGTCCCGGCCGTGCGGGTCGGCGCCGGCCCGCCCCTCGTCCTCGACGGGCACAACGACCTGCCCCGGGAGCCGCGCGAGCGCTCCGGCGGCGACCCGGCCGCGGCGTCCCTGGCCACCGGGCAGCCGGCCCTGCACACCGACCTGCCCCGGCTGCGCGCCGGCGGGGCGGGCGCGCAGCTCTGGCCGGTGCACGTGCCCAGCTCCCTGCGGGAGCCCGAGGCGGCCGTGGCGGTGCTGGAGCAGGTGGACCTGGTGCACCGCCTGGTGGCCGCGCACCCGCTGGCGCTGCGCTGGACGCCCACCGCGGCGCAGGTGCGCGCCGCGGTCGCCGAGGGCCGGCTCGCCCGCCTGCTCGGGGCCGAGGGCGGGCACTGCCTGGCCGGCTCGCTGGGGGTGCTGCGCCAGCTGCGCCGCGCCGGGGTGACGTACCTGACGCTGACGCACAACGGCAACACCGCCTGGGCGGCCTCGGCCACCGGCGAGCCGGTGGGTTCCGGGCTGAGCGCGTTCGGCCGCGCGGTCACCGACCACCCGCGCAACGTGCCCGACGGGGTGCTGGAGCGCCTGCCCGGCAACGGCGGGGTGCTGACGGTGACGTTCGTGCCGGCGTTCGCCTCCGTCGCCTGCGCCGCGGCGGGTGCGCCGCGGCGGGCCGCGGGGCGCGCGTCAGGGCAGGTGCACGCCCAGCAGCGCGGTGACGGTGCGGCGCACCAGGTCCCCGGCGTGCTCGTCGACGGCCGAGCCGGCGTCCGCGAGGGCGGCGTCGGCCCAGGCGTCGACCGCGGCCACGGCGCCGGGGGTGTCCAGGTCGGAGGCCAGGTGCTCGCGCACGGCGGCCAGGACCGGCGCGGCGTCGGGGGCGGCGGGCAGGGCGGCGGCGCGCGACCAGCGGGCGATGCGCTCGCGGGCGGTGGCCAGCACCCCGTCGGTCCACTCCCAGTCGCTGCGCCAGTGGTGGGAGACGATCGCCAGGCGCACCGCGGCGGGGTCCTCCCCGGCGGCGCGCAGCCTGGAGACGAGCACGAGGTTGCCCCGGGACTTGCTCATCTTCTCGCCGTCGAGGGCGACCATGCCCGAGTGCGCGTACAGGCGCGCGAAGGGCTGCGCGTGCGGGCGCAGCACGTGGGCGTGGGAGGCGCCCATCTCGTGGTGCGGGAAGAGCAGGTCGCTGCCGCCGGCCTGCACGTCCACGGGGGTGCCCAGGTGCTGCAGGGCGATGGCGGTGCACTCCACGTGCCAGCCGGGGCGGCCGCGGCCGAGCTCGCCGGCGTCCCAGCCGGGCTCGCCGGGGCGCTGCACCCGCCACAGCAGCGGGTCCAGCGGGTCGCGCTTGCCGGGGCGGTCCGGGTCGCCGCCGCGCTCGGCGGACAGCGCCAGCATGGTGGCCCGGTCCAGGTGGGAGACCTCCCCGAAGGCGGGGTCGGCGGCGACGGGGAAGTAGACGTCGCCGTCGGGTTCGCCGCCGGTGCCGGGCACGCGGTAGGCGGCGCCGGCCGCCAGCAGCTCGCGCACGGCGCCCGAGACGAGGTCGACGGCCTCCACCACGCCCAGGTACTGCTGCGGCGGGAGCACCGACAGGGCGGTCATGTCCTCGCGGAACAGCTGCACCTGGGAGGCGGCCAGCTCGGCCCAGTCCACGCCGGTGGCGGCGGCGCGCTCCAGCAGCGGGTCGTCCACGTCGGTGACGTTCTGCACGTACGTGACGTCCAGGCCCGCGTCGCGCCAGGCGCGCTGCAGCAGGTCGAAGGCGACGTAGGTGTTGGCGTGGCCCAGGTGCGTGGCGTCGTAGGGGGTGATGCCGCACACGTACAGGGTCGCGGTGCCGCGCTCGGGCCCGGCCGGCTGCAGGCGCCCGCTGGAGGAGTCGTGCAGGTGCACCCGCTCGCCGCGGCCGGGCAGCGCCCCGGGGCCGGGCAGGGTGGAGGGGTCGGGGGCGGGCCAGGAACGCACGGGCCGAACCTACCCGCGACCGGGTGCGCCGCTGCGGCTGGGGGCGCCGCTCAGAACGGCGGCCAGGGCAGGGCGCGCTGCCCGCGCTGGCGGGGCAGGCGGCCGGTGCGCAGCAGCTGCTCGACGCGCTCCAGGGTGGCGACGACCTCCTCGACGCTGAGCAGCTCCACGAGGACCTCCCCGAGGCGCTCGCCGAGCTCCTCGCGCAGCCGCTCCAGCACGGCGCGCTCGTCCTCCAGCAGGTCGGCGCCGGCCCAGCCCCACAGCACGGTGCGCAGCTTCGGCTCGACGTGGAACGTCAGGCCGTGGTCCACGCCGTGCACGGCGCCGTGCCAGCCGGGCAGCACGTGCCCGCCCTTGCGGTCGGCGTTGTTCAGCACGGCGTCCAGGACGGCGATGCGGCGCAGCCGCGCGTCGTCGGCGTGGGCGAGGACGACGGGGCGGCCGGTGTGGTCCTCCGCGCGCAGCACCGGCAGCCAGCCGCGCGGCACGCCGCGGGCGGTGGTGATGTCGACGAGCCCGGCGCCGGGCTGCGGCAGGACGACCACCTCCGCGCCGTCGGCGCCGTCGGCGTCGACGGCGCCGTGGTCGGCCTCGTCGGCGTCCTCGTCGGCGTCCTCGTCGGCGTCCTCGTCCGCGTCGGGGGGGGCCTGCAGCCACAGCTGCACGCTGCCCGGGCCCAGCGGGCCGTCGCGGAAGACGGTGGGCGGCACCACGTCCCAGCCGGTGGCGGCGGAGACGGCGTAGGAGGCGACCTCGCGCCGGGCCAGGGTGTCGTCGGGGAAGTCCCACAGCGGCCGCTCGCCGGCCACGGGCTTGTACACGCACGCCAGCTCCCCCTCGGGGGTGCCGGCCACGGAGTACAGGGTGGCGTTGGAGGCGTCGGCCAGGCGGCCGCGCACGCGCAGCTCCCCGGTGGCCAGGCGGACCAGCGCGTCGGCCTCGGCCACGCCGGCGAACACGCCGGGAGCCGCCGCGCTCAGCGCCGGTAGCCGTTCGCGCGCGGGCACACGTGGCCGCCGGGGTCCAGCGGCCCGGCGCAGAACGGGCACGGCGGGCGGCCCGCGGCGACGAGCGCGGTGGCCCGCTGGGAGAACGCGCGCGCGGTGGCGCCGTCCAGCGAGACGCGCAGCAGGTTGCGGGCCGGGTCGGGGTCCAGCGCCGCCTCGACGTCCTCGTCGTCGACCTCGAAGCACTCGATGACGACGACCTGGCGCTCGGAGTCCCACGCCAGGCTCATCGTGCCGACGCGGAACTCCTCCTCGATGGGCACGTCCAGCGGCGCGGTGTCCTCGGTGCCCGTCGGCGGCAGCGCCGGCACGGGCGCCTGCCCGCCGGAGCGGCGCACGATCTCGTCGAGGAGCTCACCCACCCGCTCGGCCAGCGCGGCGACCTGGGCCTTCTCCAGGGCCACCGACGTCAGCCGGCCGCCCCCGCGCGCCTGCAGGAAGAAGGTGCGGGACCCGGGTTCGCCGACGGTGCCTGCGACGAACCGCTCGGGCGGGTCGTAGTCGTGGACCGGCATGGTGCGACCCTAGCGCCGCCCACCGGACGCGCCCGCCGGGCACCGCCCCGGCGCCCGCCGGACGCGGCTCAGGTGCCCGTGGCGCCGCCGACGACGGCGTCGGAGGCGGCCAGGCCGCGCGCACCGGCCGCCCTGCGCCGGCGCGCCCTGCGACGGGGCGCGAAGCCGGCCAGGTCGCCGCCGGAGTCGTTGGTGCGCAGCACGAAGGGGCGCAGCGGGGCGTAGCGCACCACGGACACCGAGCAGGGGTCGGCGCTCAGGCGCTGGAAGAGGTCCAGGTGCATCCCCAGGGCGTCGGCGAGCACGGCCTTGATGACGTCGCCGTGGGTGACGGCGGCCCACACGGCGTCCTCGCCGTGCTCGGCGGCCACCCGTGCGTCGTGCTCGCGCACGGCCGCCACCGCGCGGTGCTGCATCTGCGCCAGGCCCTCGCCGTCGTCGCCGGGGAAGACGGCCGCGGAGGGGTGCGCCTGCACCGTCCTCCACAGCGGCTCCTTGGCCAGGGCCTTCAGCTCCCGGCCGGTCCACTCCCCGTAGCGCACCTCGCCGAGGCGGTCGTCGACGAGGACGTCCGGGCGCGGGCCGTCGGGGCCGGGCTCCGCGCGCAGCACCTCGGCGGTCTGCCGGCAGCGCTCCAGCGGGGAGGAGACGACGGCGGCCAGGGGCAGCACCGCCACCCGCCGGCCCAGGGCGGCGGCCTGCTGCTCGCCGTGCTCGTCCAGCCGCACCCCCGGCGTCCAGCCGGCCAGGACGCCGGCGGTGTTGGCCGTGGTGCGGCCGTGGCGGACGAGCAGCAGGGTCGGCACGGCCGTCAGCCTAGGGGGCGCGCTGCGCGGGCGCCGCCGCCGCGCCCGCGGCACGATGAGGCGGTGATCATCGACGTCGCGACGTACACCGACGGCCGCCGCGAGGAGGTCGACGACCTCGCCGCGGCGCTGGAGCGCTGCCGGCGCGGCGAGCGCGGCTTCGTGTGGCTGGGCGTGCACGACCCCACCGCCGAGGAGTTCGAGGGCGTCGCGCGGGTCCTGCACCTGCACCGGCTGGCCGTGGAGGAGGCCGTGCAGGGCCACCAGCGGCCCAAGGTCGAGCGCTTCGACGACGTGACCTTCGCGGTGCTCAAGGCGCTGGCCTACTACGAGGACCGCTCGGCGGTGGAGACCGGGGAGGTCATGGTCTTCACCGCCGAGCACTTCGTGGTCACGGTGCGCCGCGGGCAGCTGGGCGACCTGGGACCGGTGCGCGAGGCGCTGCAGGCCGACGCGCACCGGCTGCGGCTGGGCCCGCGGGCGGTGCTCCACGCCGTGATGGCGCACGTCGTCGGCGGCTACCGGGCCGTGGACGAGGCGCTGGAGCAGGACGTGGAGGAGATGGAGGAGCAGGTCTTCTCCCCCGCGCGCACCTCCGACGCCGCGCGCATCTACTCCCTCAAGCGCGAGGTGCTGGAGGTGCGCCGGGCCGCCGCGCCGCTGGTGGCGCCGGTGCGCGCGCTGGTGGAGCGCGGGGAGGCCCCGCCCGGCGACGGCTCCGCGCACGAGCTCGAGCACCGGGTCGAGCGGGGCCTGGCGCACGGGG
>NZ_JAAALM010000116.1 GCF_009906395.1 Kineococcus indalonis | reverse complement strand
GGCTGGGCGGGCACGCGTCCACAGTAGGGCCGGGGCGCGCCGCTCCGGGGCGACCCGCCCGTGCCGCCGCGACCTCCCCGCCCGGGTCCCGCGGGGCCCGCGCACTCCCTCCACACGCGCGCGCCCCCGCCCCCGGCGGGAACCGGGGGCGGGGGCGCGGGGGGCGCGGCGGAACGGCGCGTGCCGGGCCGGAGCGGCGCCGGATCAGGGCCGGTGCGGGGCCGGTGCGGGTCAGGCGCGCGGGCGGCCCAGCGCGCGGTAGGTCCAGCCCGCGGCGCGCCAGCGGGCGGGGTCCAGGGCGTTGCGGCCGTCGAGGATGCGCTTGTTCTTCACCAGCGAGGAGATCGTGGCCGGCTCCAGGTCGCGGTACTCCTTCCACTCCGTCAGCAGCAGCACCACGTCCGCGCCGCGCACCGCGTCCTCGACCGTCTCGGCGTAGGAGATGTCCGGCACGGCCTTGCGGGCGTTGTCCAGCGCGGCGGGGTCGGTCAGCACCACGTCACCGCCCTGCAGGCGGATCTGCGCGGCCACGTTGAGGGCGGGGCTGTCGCGGATGTCGTCCGAGAGCGGCTTGAACGCCGCGCCCAGCACCGCCACGCGCTTGCCGATCAGCGAGCCGTCGCACACCTCGCGCGCCAGGTCCACCATCCGGATCCGGCGGCGCATGTTGATCGAGTCGACCTCGCGCAGGAACGTCAGCGTCTGGTCCGCGCCCAGCTCGCCGGCGCGCGCCATGAACGCGCGGATGTCCTTGGGCAGGCAGCCGCCGCCGAAGCCGAGGCCGGCGTTGAGGAACTTGCGCCCGATGCGGTCGTCGTGGCCGATGGCGTCCGCCAGCTGCGCCACGTCGGCGTTGACCTTCTCGCACAGCTCCGCCATCGCGTTGATGAAGGAGATCTTCGTGGCCAGGAAGGAGTTCGCGGCCACCTTGACCAGCTCGGCGGTCTGGTAGTCGGTGACGATCGTGGGGGTGCCGCGCTTCAGCGGCGTGGCGTACACCTCGTCCAGCAGCGCCTTGGCGCCCTTGCCGGCGGGGGAGTCCGGCCCGTCCGGCACGCCGTAGACGAGGCGGTCCGGGTGCAGGGTGTCCTCCACCGCGTGGCCCTCGCGCAGGAACTCCGGGTTCCACGCCAGCGCCGCGCCCGGCACCAGGTCGGCGACCTTGGAGCTCAGGCGCGCGGCGGTGCCCACCGGCACCGTGGACTTGCCCACGACCAGCTCGCCGGGGGACACGTGCGGCAGCAGGGAGTCCACCGCGGCGTCCACGTAGCGCATGTCCGCGGCGAACTCGCCCTTCTTCTGCGGGGTGCCCACGCAGACGAAGTGCACCGCGGAGCCGGCGGCCTCGGCCACGTCCGTGGTGAAGCGCAGCCGGCCGGTGGCCATCGTCCGCTCCAGCAGCTCGGGCAGGCCCGGCTCGAAGAAGGGTGCCCGCGCGTTGCGCAGCGCCTCGATCTTCTCGGCGTCCACGTCGATCCCGACCACCTCGTGGCCGAGCTCGGCCATGCACGCGGCGTGCACGGCTCCCAGGTACCCGCACCCGATGACAGTCATGCGCATGGGCGCACAGTAGCGGCGCGGAAGCGCAGTGGAAACAGCCGTGCGGGCCGCGCCCGGCCGCGCACGCACGGCGCGCGCCGGCGGGGTGACGTGTCCCACACCGCCGGTCCCGTGCCAGGCTGTCCCTCAAGGTCGAGCCCGACCGGTCCGACACCGGTCGGGCCGCGCGCCCCCGCGCGCGACCCAGGCACCACGCTCCGGAAGGTCCCCATGCGTCTCGCGCCCCGCACCCTGGCCCTCGCCGCCGCCCTCGCCGCCGCGGTCCTCGGCGGCGCCGCCGCGCCCGCCGGCGCGGCCCCCGGCGACCCGCTGCCCGACGTGCAGCTCAAGGCGGCGGCGGTGGAGCGCGTGGCCGGGGAGAACCGCTTCGCCACCGCCGCGCGGGCCGCCGCCTCCTTCTCGGGGCAGGGCGCCGACGCCGTCGTGCTGGCCCGCTCCGACTCCTACGCCGACTCCCTCGCCGCCGCCCCCCTCGCCTCCGACCGCAACGGCCCGCTCCTGCTCACCGCGCCCGGGTCGCTGAACCCGGTGACGGCCGACACCATCCGCGACGTGCTCAAGCCCGGCGGCGTCGTCTACCTGCTCGGGGGCACCGGTGCGCTGTCGCCGGCGGTGGAGCAGGCCGTCCGCGCGCTCGGCTTCCCGGTGCAGCGCGTGCAGGGGGCCAACCGCTACGCCACCGCCGTCGAGGTCGCCAAGCTGCTGCCGCAGGCGTCGTCGGTGGCCGTGGTCACCGGCAAGGACTTCCCCGACGGCCTCGCCGCCGGCGCCCTCATGGGCGTGATCGACGGCGGGACCGGCCGCAGCGTGGGGGCGGTGCTGCTCAGCGACGGCAACGCCCTGGGCGCCGACACCTCCCGCTACCTCGCCGGGCGCACCTTCACCACCCGCATCGCCGTCGGCGGCCCGGCGGCCATCGCGGTGGAGCAGCAGGGCGGCTGGGCCCGCTTCGCCGGCCGCAACCGCTACGACACCTCCGCGGCCGTCGCCCGGCTGTTCACCTCCAGCGCCTTCTTCACCGACGCGACGACGGTCGTCGGCGTCGCGACCGGCGCCGACTGGGCCGACGCCCTCTCCGGCTCGGCCCTCATGGCCTTCGCCGGCGGCCCGGTGCTGCTCACCGCCCGCGACGCCCTGCCCGTGGAGACCACGCAGGCGCTGCAGGAGCTGCAGCGCGACGCCCGCGCGCAGGGGGCGGAGGTCACCCGCGCCCTCGTCTTCGGCGGCACGGGCGTCGTCGTCGCCGGCGTCGACGCGCAGGTGGCCGGCGCCCTGTCCTGACGCCGCCCGCCCCGGCGCCGCCTCAGCGGCGCTCCGCGCCCGGCCCGGGGCGGGCACCCTCCCCGGGCCGGGCGCCGGGCTCGTCCCCGGCGCCCTCGCGCGAGCGCCGCAGCGCGACCTCCAGCTCGTCCTCGCGGGCCTCGTCCAGCGCCAGGCGGCGCGTCAGCTCCACCAGGCGCGACTCCAGCGCCCGCATCCTGCGGTACGAGGCGGCCACGAAGCCCAGGAACGCCACCACGGTGCCGTAGAGCACCAGGTCCGTGCCGCGACCGACGCCCAGCCGCTCGGCGACCCAGCTCACCGACCCCGGCACCAGCACGCTCACCGCGGCGAAGAGGCCGAACAGCACGATGAGGATGCGGCGCACCGCCTGGTGGCGCACGTCGGTGGCGTCCCGCACCAGCAGGGTGCCGATCACCGCGAAGGCCACCAGCAGCAGCGCCTGGATCAGCACGGCGTCCTCACCCCAGGATCGTCTCGACGAGGATGTTCACGCTGTTGAGCAGGGACTGCCCCTTGGCGCGGGAGTAGTCCGTGTAGCGGATCTCCACCGGGTGCTCCACCCAGCGCAGCCGGGCGCTGCCCACCTTCGAGACGATCTCGCTGGCGTGCGCCATCCGGTGGTGGGTCAGGCGGACCCGGGTCAGCGCCTCGCGCGAGAGCGCGCGCAGGCCGTTGTGGGCGTCGGTCAGGCGCACGCCCGTGGTGAGGTTGGTCCAGGCGACCGCCGAGCGCAGCACCGCCCGGCGCACCGGCGCCACGGCGGTGCGCCCGTCGAGGAAGCGGGAGCCGAAGACCACGTCGGCCTCGCCGTCGCGCAGCCGCTGCACCATCGCCCGGGCGTCGGCCACGGTGTGCTGCCCGTCGGCGTCGAACGTCACCGCGAACCGCGCCGCCGGGTCGCGCAGCACGAAGTCGAAGCCCGTCTGCAGCGCCGCGCCCTGCCCGAGGTTGATGCAGTGGCGCACCACCCGGGCGCCGGCCGCGCGGGCCACCCCGGCCGAGCCGTCGCGGCTGCCGTCGTCCACGCACACCACCCGCGGGAAGACCGCTCGCAGCTCGCGCACCACGTCGCCCACGACGGCGGCCTCCTGGTACAGCGGGACGACCACCCAGGTGTCGCGCGGCTCGCCCTCCCCGGTGACCACCGGCGTCCCTCCTCCGCTGCTGCGCGCCCCGCGCGCGGCGGCGGGGCACGGACAAGTCCACCACGGCAGCGGGGCGGCGCGGGACCGGCCCGGCCCACCCGGCTCGTAGACTCCCCGCCATGACGGTCGAGAGCACCGCCCCCGGGCACGCCGAGCCGGGCGGTGGGCCCACCGCCGGCGCGGCCCGCGCGGAGGCCAGCGCGGACGTCGACCCCACCGCCCGGCTCGGCGCGGGCACCCGCGTGTGGCACCTCGCGCAGGTGCGCGAGGGCGCGGTGCTGGGAGCGGGGTGCACCGTGGGCCGCGGCGCCTACGTCGGCGCCGGCGTGCGGGTGGGCGACCACTGCAAGATCCAGAACCACGCCCTGGTGTACGAGCCCGCCGTCCTGGAGGACGGCGTCTTCGTGGGACCGGGCGCCGTGCTCACCAACGACCGCCTGCCCCGGGCCGTGACGCCCGAGGGCGCCCCCAAGGGCGCCGCCGACTGGGAACCCGTCGGCGTCGTGCTGCGGCGCGGGTCCTCGGTGGGCGCGCGCGCGGTGTGCGTGGCCCCCGTCGAGGTGGGGCGCTGGTCCCTCGTCGCCGCCGGCGCCGTCGTCACGCGCGACGTGCCCGCCCACGCCCTCGTCGCCGGCAACCCCGCCCGGCGGGTCGCGTGGGTCGGGCGCACCGGTGCCCGCCTCCTCGAGGAGGGCGGGGGGCGCTGGCGCTGCCCGGACACCGGCCGCGCCTACGTCGAGCGCGGGGGCGCCCTGCAGGAGCTGCCCGCGTGAGCGCCGCCCCCGACGCTCGCGCCGTCCCGGTCGCCGCCCCGCAGATCGGCGCCGAGGAGCAGGCCGCCGTCGCCGCGGTCCTGGCCAGCGGCCACCTCGTGCAGGGCCCGCAGGTGGCGGCCTTCGAGGAGGAGTTCTGCGCGCAGGCGGTGCCCGGCCGCCGCGGCGTGGCCGTCAACTCCGGCACGTCGGCGCTGCACGTGGGCCTGCTGGCGCTGGGCGTCGGGCCCGGCGACGAGGTGGTCGTGCCCTCCTTCACCTTCGCCGCCACCGCCAACGCCGTGCGGCTGGCCGGCGCCACCCCCGTCTTCGCCGACGTCGACCCCGTCTCGTTCTGCCTGGACCCGGCCTCCGTGGAGGAGGTGCTCACCGCGCGCACCCGCGCGCTGGTGCCCGTGCACCTGTTCGGCCACCCCGCCGACGCCACCGCCCTGGGCGCCCTGGCGGAGCGGCGCGGCCTGCTGGTGCTGGAGGACGCCGCCCAGGCCCACGCCGCGCGCTGGCGCGGGCGGTCGGTGGGCGCCCTCGGGCACGCCGCCGCCTTCTCCTTCTACCCCACGAAGAACATGACCAGCGGCGAGGGCGGCATGATCACCACCGCCGACCCCGCCGTGGAGCGGGCCGCCCGGCTGCTGCGCAACCAGGGCATGGAGCGCCGCTACCACAACGAGGTCGTCGGGCTGAACGTGCGCATGAGCGACGTGCACGCCGCCATCGGCCGCGTGCAGCTGCGCCGCCTCGCCGAGCGCACCGCCACCCGCCGCGCCAACGCGGCCGCGCTCACGGAGCTGCTCACCGCGGCCGCGCCCGAGGGCGTCGTGCTGCCCGCCGTGGCCGAGGGTGCCGAGCACGTGTGGCACCAGTACACCGTGCGGCTGCCCGGGCACGAGCGCGACCGCTTCGCCGAGGAGCTGCAGCGGCGCGGGGTGGGCTGCGCCGCGTACTACCCGGTGCCGGTGCACCGCCTGCCCGCCTTCGCCGACCTCGGCGACCCGCGGCCCCTGCCGGTCACCGACGCCGCGGCCGCCGACGTGCTGTCCCTGCCGGTGCACCCCGCCCTGCACCCCGGCGACCTCGAGCGCGTGGCCGCCGCCGTCGCCGAGGTGGCCTCCTCCGGCGCGGCGCGCCCGCGGACCCGCCGGTGAGCGCCCCGGTCCTGCGCGCCGGGCTCGTCGGCCTGGGCGCGATGGGCAGGCACCACGCCCGCGTCCTGTCCTCCCTGGAGGGCGTCGAGCTCGTCGTCGCCGCCGACGTCGGCGGCGACCCGCACGGCGCCGTCCGCGGGGCCCGCGTCGTGGCCGACGTCGAGGAGCTCCTCGCCGTCGGCGTCGACCTCGCCGTCGTCGCCGTGCCGACCGCGCTGCACGAGGCGGTCGCCGTCCCGCTGGCCCGCGCCGGCGTGCACGTGCTCGTGGAGAAGCCGCTGGCGCAGGACCCGGCGACCGCCCGCCGCATCGCCGACGCGGTGGCGGACGCCGGCGTCGTGGGCGCCGTCGGCCACATCGAGCGGTGCAACCCCGCCCTGCGCCAGCTGCGCCGCCGGGTCGCCGCCGGGGAGCTGGGCCGGGTGCACCAGGTGCAGACCCGCCGGCAGGGCCCCTTCCCGGCCCGGGTCGGGGACGTCGGCGTCGTCAAGGACCTCGGCACGCACGACCTCGACGCCACCGCCTGGATCACCGGCAGCGCCTTCACCGAGGTGTCCGCGCGCACCGCGCACCGCGCCGGCCGCCCGCACGAGGACCTCGCCGTCGTCGTGGGGTCCCTGGCCGACGGCACGATCACCAACCACGTCGTGAACTGGATGTCGCCGGCCAAGGAGCGCGTCACGGTGGTGACCGGCGAGGCGGGGACCCTGGTGGCCGACACGCTCACCGCCGACCTGACGCTGCACGCCAACGGCTCGGTGCCGGTGTCCTGGGAGGCGCTGGCCGGCTTCCGCGGCGTCTCCGAGGGCGACGTCACCCGCTTCGCGTTCCCCAAGCCGGAGCCGCTGCGCACCGAGCTGGAGGGCTTCCGCGACGCCGTGCTCGAGGCCCGCGGCGCGGCGCCGGCGGGTGGCGGCGCGGACGCCGACGGCCCGGCCCACCGCCGCACCGTGACCGTCCCGGAGGGGCTGCGGGTCGTGGAGGTCGCCGACGCCGTGCTGCGCTCGGCCGCCACCGGCCGCACCGCCGCCGTGGAGCCGGTGGCGGCCGGCCGGGCGTGAGCGGCACCGCGCCGGCCGCGCGCGTCCTGCACGTCAACGACTGCGCCGGCACCACCGCGCAGCTGCTCGCCGAGGCGCACCGGCGCGGACTGCCCTGGGGGTACCAGCCGCTCGCCGGGCGGGGCCGCTCCTGGAGCGGCCCCGCCGGGGACCTCGCGCGCGCCGCCGCCGGCGCCCGCTGGGCCGCCGCCCTCGGCGCCCGCGCCGCCCGCGCGGACCTGCTGCACGTGCACTACGCCAGCGTCGTGCGGCACACCCGCTGGACCCGGCGGCCCTACGTCCTGCACGCCCACGGCACCGACGTGCGCACCCAGCAGTACGAGCCGCGCTGGACCGCACCGCTGCGCGCGGCGCTGCGCGAGGCGGTGGCCGTGCGCTACTCCACCCCGGACCTCGCCGAGCACGTCCTGCCGCACCGCCCCGACGCGGCGTACCTGCCCGTGCCGCTGGACCTGACCGCCCTGCCGGCCTGGGAGCCCGCCCCGCGCCCGCGCGTGGTGTTCGCCTCCCGCTGGGAGGCCGTCAAGGGCGGCGACGAGCAGCTCGCCGCCGCGGCCGCCCTGCGCGCCGCGCTGCCCGGCGACGTGGAGCTCGTGGGCCTGGACTGGGGACCGCGGGCCGCCGACGCGGCCGCGGCCGGGGTGCGGCTGCTGCCGCGCACCGCCCGCCCCGCGTTCCTGCGCCTGCTCGCCGGCGCCACCGCCGTCGTCGGCCAGGCCAGCGGCATGCTCGCCGCCAGCGAGCTGGAGGCCGTGGGCACCGGCGTGCCCGTCGTGGCCGCGCTGCGCCCGGACTGGTACCCGCCGGGCGCCCCGGACGCCGCGCCCGCGGTGCTGGCCGGCACCACCGCCTGGTCCGGGCGCGCCCCCGAGCGGGTGGCGGCCGTCGTCGACGGGGTGCGCAGCGCCCTGGCCGACCCGCCGGCGGTCGCCGCCGCCCTCGGCGGGCCCGCGTGGCTGGCGACCTGCCACGACGTCGCCGGCGCCGTGGACGACCTGCTGACCACCTACCGGCGGGTGCTGGGCTGAAGGACCCCGGCCGGGGCGGTGGCGGGCAGCGCCGTCAGGGCCGCGGCCCCGGCCGGGGCGGTGGCGGGCAGCGCCGTCAGGGCCGCAGGTACAGGCGGCGGTGGTGCAGCCAGGTCGCCAGCGCCGTCCAGCACAGCACCGTCAGCACCGTGAACGGCACCTGCGCGTGCCCGCCCACCGCCACCGCCGCGGCAGCCCGCTCCGCCAGCGAGCGGCCCCCGCCGTCGGTGGCCCGGCGCAGCAGGGCCATCGCGACGTGGGAGCCGAAGTACACCAGGAGGCTGTTGCGGCCCAGCGCCACCAGCGGCCGGGCCGCGGCCCGCGCCGCGGCGCCGGTGCCGGGCCGGTCCAGCAGCAGGTGCCCCAGCAGCAGGGCGCACGCCACCGCGGCGGCCACCGGCAGCGCGAACGGCGCGCTCCACAGCCGCTTCAGCGCCGGCACGCCCACCCCGGCCGCGGCGGGCACCGCGGCGGCCAGCGCGCCGAGCGCGGCGAGCACCGCCGCCACCGCCAGCACGGGCAGCACGGCCGCGCGCGGGCCCGCGCGCCGCCCCCGCGGCGCGTCCCGCACGCTCAGCAGCAGGTGCCCGACGGTGGCGCCGGCGCCCGCGCTGACCAGGGCGCCCAGCGCGGCCACCAGGCCCTCCGGGTCGTGCCCCAGCGCCCCGCCGGCGTAGGCGTGCGGGCCCAGCAGACCCACGTCCAGCGCCAGCGAGGGGTTGCACGCGCGCGTCAGCGCGCCACCGGGGCAGGTGCCCGCCCACGCGGCCAGCAGCGCGGTGTGCGCGGCGGCCAGGGCGGCCGTGAGCACCAGCCAGCCCCGCCACGTGCGGGTGAGCAGGTGCCCCAGCGCCACGGCGGCCACGACGAGGGCGTACAGCTGCAGCACCCCGGTGGCGCGCCAGGTCGCCGGGTCCCACCGCCCGGAGGTGAGCGCCTCGTAGAGCAGCCCGGCGGCCAGCAGCACCAGCACGCGCCGGGCCAGGGGGCGCACCCGGGTGCGCCGGTGCATCGCGAAGCCCAGCCCGCAGCCGGTCAGGGTGACGAAGACGGGGAAGACGAGGTCCGAGGGGTGCACCCCGGCCCAGGGCGCGTGCCCGAACCACGCGGGCGCGCTCAGCAGGGAGTCCACGGCCACGCTGACCACGAGCATCGCCCCGCGCACCGCGTCCAGGCCCCTCAGCCGCACCGGTCCATCCTCCCGGCGCGGCGGCCGCCGCGCCGGGAGGGG
>NZ_JAAALM010000115.1 GCF_009906395.1 Kineococcus indalonis | reverse complement strand
TGCGCCTCCACCAGGCCGCGGGTGACGTACAGGCCCAGGCCGGTGCCGCCGCGGCTGCCGCCGTGCCAGAACTTCGAGAAGACGTAGGGGCGGTTCTCCGGCGGCACGCCCTCGCCCTCGTCGTCGACGGTGAGGACCACCTCGCCCGGCTCGGCCGGGTCCAGCGCGGGGTCGTGGGCGACGGTGATGACGACGGTGCCGGCGCCGTGCCGCACCGCGTTCTCCACGAGGTTGGTGACCACCTGCGCCAGGCGGTCGGGGTCGGCCCACAGGTCCGGCAGCCCCTCGCCCAGCCGCAGCTCGAAGCGGTCGTCCTCGTAGCCGGCCACCCGCAGCCGCTCCACGTGCTCGCGCACCAGCGCGGGCAGGTCCACCGGGCGACGGTGCACCTGCAGCCGCCCGGTGTCCACCCGCGAGACGTCCAGCAGGTCGCCCACCAGGCGGGTGACGCGGTCGGCGTCGGCCTGCACCGTGGTCAGCATCAGGCGCTTCTGCTCGTCGGTGAAGCGGTCCCAGCGCCGCAGCAGGCTCGCGGTGAACTGCTTCACGGACGTCAGCGGCGAGCGCAGCTCGTGGGCGACGGTGGCGATGAGGCTGGCCGCGTCGGACTCCGCGCGCCGGCGCTGCCCGGTGCCGCGCAGGGCGACCACCGCGCGCTGGACCTGGCCGGTCTCCGAGCGCACGTAGCGGGCGGTCACCAGCAGCTCGCGCCCGCCGGGCAGCAGCAGCATGCGCTCGGAGTGGCCGTCGGAGGTGTCCAGGGCGGGGTCCGCCACGTCCCACCAGCGGCGCCCGGAGGTGTCCTGCAGGGGCAGCGCCCGGCGCACGTCCGAGCCCAGCAGGTCCTGGCGGCTGCGGCCCAGCAGCGTGGCCGCGGCGGCGTTGGCGGCGGTGATGCGCCGGTCGGCGTCGACGAGCACCACGCCGTCGGGCAGCTCGTCCAGGGGCACCAGCGAGCTGCCCTCCAGGAGCGCCGGGTCACCGGGTGCGCCCGGGTGCGGGCGCACGGGTGGGGGCGCCGCCGCGGGGGCGGCCCCGGTGGTCCCCCTCACCTCGGGCACGGGGCGAGGCTAGGGCATCGGGCGCGGATCACCGCGCCGGGCGACACGCCGACGCCGCGCGGGCGTGCCGCCCGGCGCTGCGCCTCAGCGCGCCCGGCGCTGGGCGCGGGCGCTGGCGTACAGGCACACCACGGCGGCCGTGGCCAGGTTCAGGCTCTCCGCGCGCCCGTGCAGCGGCACGCGCACCACGGCGTCGGCCGCGGCCCGGCCGGCGTCGTCCAGCCCGGCGGCCTCGTTGCCGAACAGCCACGCCGTGGGGGCGGCCAGGTCCACGCGCGCGCCGGTGGCCGTCCCGCCGGCGGCCGCACCGGTGGCGGCGGCGTCGGCCAGGTCGTCCAGGTCCAGCGCCCCGGTGCCGTCGGCGGCCAGCACCGCGCACCCGGCGCGCTGCAGGGCGGTGACGGCGTGCTCCAGCGGCACGCCGACGACCACCGGCAGGTGGAACAGGCTGCCCGCCGTGGAGCGCACGCACTTGGGGTTGAACACGTCCACGCTGCCGGCGGTGAGCACCACGGCGTCGGCGCCGGCGGCGTCCGCGGCGCGCAGCACGGTGCCCGCGTTGCCGGGGTCGCGCACCCGGTCCAGCACGGCCACCAGCCGCGGCCGGCGGGCCAGGACGTCCTCGAGGTCCGCGGTCGCGGTCGGGCACACCGCCACCAGGCCCTGGGGGGTGACGGTGTCGGTCATCGCGGCCAGCACCTCCTCGGTGACCGTCCAGGTGCGCACGCCGTGCTGCACGGCGTCGGCGACGATCCCCGGGTACCGGCGGGCGGCCTCGTCGGTGGCGTACAGCTCCAGCACCACCGCCGCGCCCCGGCCCCCGCGCCCGGGGGTGCGGGCGGCGACGTGCGCGGCGACGGCCTCGCGGACCGCCTGCGGGCCCTCGGCGAGGAAGCGGCCGTGGCGCGAACGCGCCGGACGCCCGGTCAGCGACCGCACCGACCGCACCCGCGCAGCGCGCGGGTCGGTCAGCACGGCGGCTGCCGGGCGTCCGGGGTGGTGCTGGCGCTGCTCAGGCAGCGGAGCCCTCGACGGCCGGGGCGGCCGGCAGCGCGGCCTTGGCGGTCTGCACCAGGACGGCGAAGGCGGGCGCGTCGGAGACGGCCAGCTCGGCCAGCATGCGGCGGTCGACCTCGACACCCGCGGCCTTCAGGCCCTGGATGAAGCGGTTGTAGGTCATGCCCTCGGCGCGCGCGGCGGCGTTGATGCGCTGGATCCACAGGCGGCGGAAGTCGCCCTTGCGCGCCTTGCGGTCGCGGTACGCGTAGACGAGGGAGTGGGTGACCTGCTCCTTCGCCTTGCGGTACAGCCGCGAGCGCTGGCCGCGGTAGCCGCTGGCCTGCTCGAGGACGACGCGGCGCTTCTTCTGGGCGTTGACTGCGCGCTTCACGCGTGCCACGGGGGTTCTCCTTGATCATCGGTGCGCGGGCGCCGGCGGGCCGTCGTGGACGGCCGCGCGCTCCGCGCGGGGGTTGTCGGGGTGGTGGCGGCGGTCAGTGACCCAGGAGCTTCTTGATCTTCTTGACGTCCGAGGGGGCCACCACGGCGTCGATCGAGAGACGACGGGTGCGGGTGCTCGGCTTGACCTCGAGCAGGTGGCGCTTGTTGGCGCGCTCGCGCATGACCTTGCCGGAGCCGGTGAGGCGGAAACGCTTCTTGGCGCCGGAGTGGGTCTTGTTCTTGGGCACGGGTGTCTCTCCTGTGGTCGGTGCCGCGCGCCGTGCGTCAGGACGCGGTGGCGGCCGCCTCGTCGGGCTGCGAGCCCTCGCCGTCCGCGGACGGGACCGCGGCGGCCTGCTCGGCGGAGTCCTTCCGGCGGCGCTCCTCGGCCTTGGCCTCGGCCTTCTTCTTGTGCGGCCCGATGACCATCACCATGTTGCGGCCGTCCTGGCGCGGCGAGCTCTCCACGCTGCCCAGGTCGGAGACGTCCTCCGCGAGTCGCTGCAGCAGCCGGAAGCCCATCTCGGGGCGCGACTGCTCGCGACCGCGGAACATGATCATCACCTTGACCTTGTCCCCCGCCTTGAGGAACCGCTCGACGTGGCCCTTCTTCGTGCCGTAGTCGTGCGGGTCGATCTTCAGGCGGAAGCGGATCTCCTTGAGGATCGTGTTCGACTGGTTCTTGCGCGCTTCGCGGGCCTTCATGTCGGACTCGTACTTGAACTTGCCGAAGTCCATGAGCTTGCAGACCGGCGGTCGCGCGGTGGGGGCGACCTCGACCAGGTCGAGACCCGCTTCGTCCGCCAGCCGCAGCGCGTCCTCGACGCGCACGATGCCGACCTGTTCACCGTTGGGGCCCACGAGCCGCACCTCGGGAACACGGATGCGGTCGTTGATGCGGGGCTCGCTGATGTGCTGCTCCTTCGTCGTCGGGCGGGGCCGCCGGACACGGGGAAGGCCCCCGCGCTCGGACGTGCGCGGAGGCCTGCCTGATCCGGCACCGCGACGCACGAGGGCGACGACGACGCCTGCTCCCCCGCGGACGGGGGAGCTCCCCCGCGGACGGGGGAGGGACCGGGACCCGCGGTGCGCGTCGCGCGCCGGGGTGGGAGGAGGCCTCCGCTTCACGTGCCGGCCCCGCGAACGCCTGCCCGCGAGATCGCGGACCGGTGACGTGAGCCGGTCGGTCACCTGTCAGGGTAGCAGCATGCAGCCAGAACCCCACCCCCCGACGGCGGACCCGGCGGCCGGCGACCCCGAGCGCGAGATGGCCCGCGACATCGCCGACGTGCCGGCGGTCGAGGTGGTCACCACCGCCGCCGTGCACCTGATGAGCGCCGCGGCCGTCAAGTGCGGCCTGGCCGAGGGCCCCGACGCGGCCGACCACCTCGACCTGGCCGAGGCGCGCATCCTCATCACCGCACTGGCCGGGCTGGTGACCACCTCCGCGCCCGACATCGGCGGGCAGCACGCCCGCTCCCTGCGCGACGGCCTGCGCTCGCTGCAGCTGGCCTTCCGCGAGGCCTCCCCCGTGCCCGACCCGCCGGGCAAGGGGCCCGGCGAGCGCCTGACCGGCAGCGTCGTCTGAGGCTCCCGGGCGGCGCCGGCCGGGAGCGCCGGGCCGTCGCGCGCCCGCCGCGCCCGGGGGTGGTTGAGTGTCGCAGGAGGCGGGGCGAGCGCCCCCCGACCGAGGAGGACGAGACGGTGAGCAGCACGGTGAGCACCGCCAGGAGCGACCTGGCACGACTGGCCCTGCGACTGGGCGTGGGCGGCACGCTGGCCGCCCACGGCGCGCAGAAGCTCTTCGGCGCCTTCGGCGGCGGCGGGCTGCAGGGCACCGAGGGCGCGATGCACGCCATGGGCTTCCGCCCCGGGCGGCGCAGCGCGCTGCTGGCCGGCCTGGGCGAGACGGGCGGCGGGGCGCTGCTCGCGCTGGGCCTGGCGACGCCGGCCGCCGGGGCGACCGCGGCCGCGACCATGGCCGCGGCCGCGACGGTCCACGCGCCCAACGGCTTCTGGGCCACCTCCGGGGGCCTGGAGTACCCCGCGGTCCTGGCGCTGGCCAGCACCGCGCTGGCGGTGGCCGGACCGGGCCGCTACTCCGTGGACCACGCGCTCGGGCACGTCCTGGACAAGCCGTGGATGCCCGCGGTGGCGCTGCTGGCGGCCGGGGCGGGCGCGGCCTGGACCATCCGCCAGCGGCAGGCGGCGGTGTCCGGGGACGCGGGCGCCCGGGAGGCCGCCGACGCGCCGGCCGACGCGCCGCAGGACCCGGTCGCCTCCTGACCGCCGCGCCCCCGGGCTCCGCACCGGGGCCCGGGAGCGCCTCAGGGGGCCGGCAGCAGCCGCAGCTCCAGGGAGTCCACCCGGTCGGCCACGACGTCGGAGGCGCCCAGCCGCTCGCCCAGCCGGGCGCTCAGCCGGGCCAGCCCCTCGCGGTCCAGGCCGGGGGCGACCCCCACGACCAGGCGCAGCTCGGCGTGCTCGGCGGCCTCCAGGCGCACGCCGCGCACGCTGGGCACACCGGCCAGCGCCTCCCCCACGGCGGCCTCCACGAGGCCGTCGAAGGGCGCGGGCACCCACTCGTGCTCGCGGGCCAGCGCCCACAGCGCCGTGCGGCGCACCACGAAGCGCACCGGGCCGGCCGGGTCGAGCACGAGCACCTCGCAGCCCTCCTGCACCCCGGACAGCGCCGCGCGGGCAGCGGGCACCGGCACCGGCCGGGCGTCCGCGCGCCAGGCGGCAAGGGCGGCCAGGTCGGTGAACAGCGGCAGGCCGCGGCGCCCGTCGGGCTGCGTCAGCAGCGCCAACGCCATGTCGGCGCTCTTGTCCCCCGCCGGCCCGGCCGCGACGACGTCCTGCTCGCCCAGCACCGCCACCACGGGCGCGAAGACGCGCGCCGCGGCCAGCTGGGCCACCACGCGCGCCTCCGCGCGCAGCAGGTCCGCCGGGGCCGCCCCGTCCCGGCGGGCGGCGGCCCAGTCGGTCAGCGCCCGCGCCAGTCCGGGGGCGCGGGCGCCCTCGTCGCCCGTGAAGGGGTTGGGCAGCAGGGTGCGCCCGGCCCAGGGCACCCCCGCGGAGTCGGTGCTCCGGGGCTCGCCGCCGGCCGGCCCGGGGTGCGCTCCGGTCAGGGCCGGCCCGCCACGTCGAGGGCCTGCGGCAGCGTGAAGGCGCCCGCGTAGAGGGCCTTGCCGACGATGGCGCCCTCCACGCCGGCCCCGACGAGCTCGCGCAGGGCGCGCAGGTCCTCGAGGCTGGACACGCCGCCGGAGGCGACGACGGGTGCGCTGGTGCGCGCGCACACCTCGCGCAGCAGCTCGGTGTTCGGCCCGCGCAGGGTGCCGTCCTTGGTGACGTCGGTGACGACGTAGCGGGCGCAGCCGTCGGCGTCCAGGCGCGCCAGGACCTCCCACAGGTCACCGCCCTCGCGGGTCCAGCCGCGCGCGGCCAGGGTGGTGCCGCGCACGTCCAGGCCCACGGCGATGCGGTCGCCGTGGCGGGCGATGGCCGAGCGGGTCCACTCGGGGTCCTCCAGCGCGGCGGTGCCCAGGTTCACGCGGCGGCAGCCGGTGGCCAGCGCGGCCTCCAGGGAGGCGTCGTCGCGGATGCCGCCGGACAGCTCCACGGCCACGTCCAGGCGGCCGACGACCTCGGCGAGCAGCTCGCGGTTGGATCCGCGGCCGAAGGCGGCGTCGAGGTCGACGAGGTGCACCCACTCGGCGCCGGACTCCTGCCAGGCGAGGGCCGCCTCCAGGGGGGAGCCGTAGAACGTCTCGCTGCCGGCCTCGCCCTGCACGAGGCGGACGGCCTGGCCGTCGGCGACGTCGACGGCGGGCAGCAGTTCGAGGCGGGGAGCTGGCGAGGAGGGGGCGCTGGTCACGGGCGGGCAGTCTACGGAGGCCGCGGAGCCCCGCCGCCCCGGGCACCGGGCGGCGCCACCGCCCGGTGCCCGGGGCGGCCCGCCTCAGCCCAGCGAGCCCACCCAGTTGCGCAGCAGCTGCGCGCCGGCGTCGCCGGACTTCTCGGGGTGGAACTGGGTGGCGGCCAGCGCGCCGTTCTCCACGGCGGCCACGAAGCGGGTGCCGTGCTCGGCCCACGTCACCTTCGGCGCCTCGACGAGGCCGCCGGTGGTGTCCACGAGCTCGAAGCGCTGCACGGCGTAGGAGTGCACGAAGTAGAAGCGCTCGTCCTCCACGCCGTCGAAGAGCACCGAGCCGGCCGGCACCTGCACGGGCGTCCAGCCCATGTGCGGCACGACCTGCGCGGGCAGGCGCTCGACGGTGCCGGGCCACTGCCCCAGCCCGTCGGGCAGGCCCTCGCCGGGCTCGGTGGAGGTCTCGAACATCACCTGCAGGCCCACGCAGATGCCCAGGACCGGCCGCCCGCCGGCCAGGCGCCTGTCGACGATGCCGGCGCCGTCGATGGCGTGCAGGCCGGCGTTGACGGCGGCGAAGGCGCCCACGCCGGGCACGAGCAGCCCGTCGGCCTCCAGCGCGGCCTTCTTGTCGGCGGTCAGCTCCACGTCCGCGCCGACGCGCTCCAGGGCGCGCACGGCGGAGCGGACGTTGCCGAAGCCGTAGTCGAGGACGACGACGCGCCTGCTCACAGGGCCCCCTTCGTGGACGGCACGCCCTGCACGCGCGGGTCGGGCTCGACGGCGTAGCGCAGCGCGCGGGCCAGGGCCTTGAACTGGGCCTCGACGACGTGGTGGGGGTCGCGGCCGGCGAGGACGCGCACGTGCAGGGCGATCTGCGCGTGGAAGGCGAAGCTCTCCAGCACGTGGCGGGTCAGCGAGCCGGTGAAGTGCCCGCCGATGAGGTGCAGCTCCTGCCCGGCGGGCTCGCCGGTGTGCACGCAGTAGGGGCGGCCGGAGACGTCGACGACGACGTGGGCCAGGGCCTCGTCCAGCGGGACGGTGGCGTCGGCGAAGCGGCGGATGCCCCGCTTGTCGCCCAGCGCCTGGCGGAACGCCTGACCGAGCACGATGGCGGTGTCCTCGACGGTGTGGTGCACGTCGATGTGGGTGTCGCCCTTGGCGCGCACCGTGAGGTCCATCAGCGAGTGCTTGCCCAGGGCGGTGAGCACGTGGTCGTAGAACGGCACCGTGGTGTCGATCTCGGTGCGCCCGGTGCCGTCGAGGTCGAGCTCGACCAGGACGCTGGACTCGGACGTGCTGCGCTCCACGCGCGCGGTGCGGCTCACTTCTTCTCCCCGTCGACCTCGGTCAGCGCCCGTCGGAACGCCGCCATCTCCTCCTGTGTTCCGATGCTCACCCGCAGCCAGCCGTCGGGGCCGGTCTCGCGGATGAGCACGCCGCGGTCCAGCAGGCCCTGCCAGACCGCGTGCCGGTCGGCGAAGGTGCCGAACAGCGCGAAGTTCGCGTCGGAGTCGGCGACGCGGTACCCCTCGCCGCGCAGCCACTCCACGGTCTCGTCGCGGCGGGCGCGCAGCTCGTCGACGGTGGCCAGCAGCGTGGCGGAGTGCTTGAGCGCGGCGCGCGCGACGGCCTGCGTGACGGCCGAGAGGTGGTACGGCAGCCGCACGATGCGCAGGGCGTCGACGAGGGCGGGGGCGGCGGCGAGGTAGCCCACGCGCGCGCCGGCCAGGGAGAACGCCTTGCTCATGGTGCGCGAGACGGCCAGGTTGCCGTGCCGCGGCAGCAGCTCCAGCGCGCTGGGCACCCCGGTGCGGCGGAACTCCCCGTACGCCTCGTCGACGACGACGACCGCGCGCTGCGGCAGGGCGTCGACGGCGTCGAGGACGGCCTCGACCGCGGCCAGCGGCAGCGCGGTGCCGGTGGGGTTGTTCGGGCTGGCCAGCAGCACCACGGAGGGGCGGTGCTCGGCGACCTGCGCGCGGGCGTGCTCGACGTCGAGGGTGAAGTCCTCCGCGCGCCGGCCGGCGACCCAGCGGGTCAGGGTGTCGCGCGCGTACTCCGGGTACATGGAGTAGGTGGGCGCGAAGCTCAGCGCGGTGCGGCCCGGACCGCCGAAGGCCTGCAGCACGTGGAGCATGACCTCGTTGGAGCCGTTGGCGGCCCAGACCTGCTCGGGGGTCAGCTCGGCGCCGGACTCGGTGCGCAGGAACGCGGCGAGGTCGGCGCGCAGGTCGAGGAACTCGCGGTCCGGGTAGCGGTTCAGGCCGCTCGCGGCGCGGGCGACGGCCTCGGCGACGTCGGCGACGACCTCCGGGGCGACCGGGTAGGGGTTCTCGTTGACGTTGAGGACCACCGGCACGTGCAGCTGCGGGGCGCCGTAGGGGTGCTCTCCGCGCAGGTCCTCGCGCAGCGGGAGGTCGTCCAGGGTGGTGCCCCGGGCCGGCGGGCGCGTGGTGTCGGTCGTCACGGCGGCATTCTCCCAGAGCGCGGCGGCCGGCCGGACCGCCCGGCCGCCTAGCATCGTCGGGGTGAGCACCCCGCTGGCGCGCCGCGCCGCCACCGCCCTGACCTGCCTCGCGCTGGCCGCGGGGGTCGCCGCGTGCGGCGCCCACGGGGAGGGCGGCGCGCAGGGCGGGGCGCGCGCCGAGTGCACCCTGGACGGCTGCACGGCGACGTTCCCGCGCACCGGTGGGGCGGAGGTGTCGGTGCTGGGGGTGCAGGCGCGGCTGCTGGAGGCCGAGGAGGGCTCGGTGCGGCTGGAGGTGGCCGGGCAGGAGGTCTCCCTGGACGTGGGCACCGAGGCGCAGGTGGCCGGCTTCACCGCCGGCCTGGACCGGCTCACCGACACCGAGGCCGTCGTCGTCCTGAGGCGCTGAAGCGCCGGGGGCGAGCCGGGGGGCTCAGCGCCCGCCC
>NZ_JAAALM010000114.1 GCF_009906395.1 Kineococcus indalonis | reverse complement strand
GCCCCGGACCGCCGCCCCGACGGTCCGGGGCGTCGTGCGTCCCCGACCACCCGCGGGACCGCCCGCCGGACCGCCCGCCGCGGCGTGCCGGTGGTGGTGCCGCGCGTCAGCTGACGCCGACGAGGTCCACCACGAAGATCAGCGTCTCGCCGCCCTTGATGGCGCCGCCGGCGCCGCGGTCGCCGTAGCCCAGGTGCGGGGGGATGACGAGCTTGCGGCGGCCGCCGACGCGCATGCCGACGATGCCCTGGTCCCAGCCGGCGATGACCATGCCGGCGCCCAGGGGGAAGTCCAGCGGCTGGCCGCGGTTCCAGGAGGCGTCGAACTCCTCGCCGGTGCTGAAGGCGACACCGACGTAGTGGGCGCTGACCGTCGTCCCGGGGGTGGCCTCGGGCCCGTCGCCGACGATCTCGTCGGTGATCTGCAGCTCGGCGGGCGGCTCGCCGCCGGGGAAGTCGATCTCGGGCTTGGTGCGCTCGCTCACGGGTGCTGCTCCTGTCGAGGTGGGGTGGTGGTCGGCCGGTGCGCGCGCCGTCCGGCGCGCGTCGGCTCAGTAGGCGTCGAGGATGTCGACGACGAAGACGAGGGCGCCGGCGGGCTGCCCGCCGGTCGGGGCGTCACCGTACGCGTCGGCGGCGGGGATGACGAGCAGGACCCGGCTGCCCACGGTCTGCCCGGGGATGCCCTTGTCCCACCCGGCGATGACCTGGCCCTGGCCGATGACGGTCTCGAAGGCGTTGCCGCTCTCCCAGGAGCTCTCGAAGACCTCGCCGTCGGCGAGGGTGGCGCCGACGTACTGCATCTTCACCTGCATGCCGCTGGTGACCACCGGGCCGGTGCCCTCGATCAGGGTCTGGGCGACCGTGTCGGCCGGCGGCGCGGTGTCGGTGACCTCCACGTCCTGGGGCACGCCGGCGTCGTCCAGGACGACGGTGGGCAGGCCCGCCGGCGGGGTGACGGCCTCGCCGGTGGCGATCGTCGGCACGACGCCGGTGATGTCGGCGACGAGCACGACGGTGCTCGTGGCGTCCACGCCCGGCTTGCCGAACTGGGTCACCGCCTCGCCGAAGCCGTCCTCGGGGGCGATGGCGATGGCCAGGCGGTCGCCGACGTGCGCGCCGAGCACGCCGCGGGCGATGCCCTTGGTGACCTGGGCCACCTCGATGCGCAGGTCGGTCTTGCCGTAGCTGGAGTCCAGCAGCTCGCCGGTGGGGCCGGCGTACAGCGCGTACGCGAAGCGGACCTCGTCGTCGGCGCCGACCTCCTCGCCGGTGCCGGCGGCCACGACCTTGCGGGTGGTCTCGGTGACCGTGAGCGGCTTCGCGAAGTCCACGGCGGGCGCCACGGCCGGGTCCAGGTCGCCGGTGACGGTCACGGGCAGGGCGTCGTCGACCTTCGCGGGGTCGACCTCGGCGGCGGCCTGCGACGCCGCCGAGGTCTGCTCCGCCGGGGACGGGGTGTCCGGCTCGGAGGCGCACGAGCCGAGCAGGACGGCGAGCGCCACGGCGGCGGCGGGCAGGACGGCGGTTCGGCGGAGCACGGGGATCCTCACGTCTGGTCGGTCGGTCCCCAGCACCCTAACCGCGGTGCCTGTGCGGTGCCGGGAGGGTCGTCACATGCTGTCGATGAGGCGTTCCACGCGGTCGTCGACGGACTTGAAGGGGTCCTTGCACAGCACCGTGCGCTGGGCCTGGTCGTTGAGCTTCAGGTGCACCCAGTCGACGGTGAAGTCCCGGCGCTTCTCCTGGGCGGCGCGCACGAAGTCCCCGCGCAGCTTGGCGCGGGTGGTCTGCGGCGGCACCGACAGCGCCTCGAAGACCTCGATGTCGGCGCAGACGCGCTCGGCCATGCCGCGCGCGGCGAGCAGGTAGTGCAGACCGCGGCCGCGGTGGATGTCGTGGTAGGCCAGGTCCAGGCGGGCGATGCGCGGGGAGGCCAGCGACAGGCCGTGCTTGGTCATGTAGCGCTCCAGCAGCTTGCGCTTGATGACCCAGTCGACCTCGCGGTCCACCAGGCCGAGGTCGTCGGTGGCCACGGCGCGCAGGGCGCGCTCCCACAGGTCCAGCACGCGCTTGAGGGTGGGCGTCTGCAGGCCGCGGGTCTCCACGAAGTCCTTGGCCTTCTCCAGGTACTCCTCCTGGATCTGCAGGGCGCTGGCCTCGCGGCCGTTGGCCAGGCGCACGGGCTTGCGGCCCGTGGGGTCGTGGCTGATCTCGCGGATGGCGCGGATGGGGTTCTCCAGCGTCATCTCGCGCAGCGGCACGCCCTCCTCCACCATCCGCAGCACTAGGTCGGTGGCGCCGAGCTTGAGCATGGTGGTGGTCTCGGACATGTTGGAGTCGCCGACGATGACGTGCAGGCGGCGGTAGCGCTCGGCGTCGGCGTGCGGCTCGTCGCGGGTGTTGATGATCGGCCGGCTGCGGGTGGTGGCGCTGGAGACGCCCTCCCAGATGTGGTCGGCGCGCTGGGACAGCGAGTACACGGCCCCGCGCGGGGTCTGCACCACCTTGCCGGCGCCGACGACGAGCTGGCGGCTGACCAGGAAGGGGATCAGGACGTCGGACAGGCGCCCGAACTCCCCGTGGCGGGAGACGAGGTAGTTCTCGTGGCAGCCGTAGGAGTTGCCGGCGGAGTCGGTGTTGTTCTTGAAGAGGTAGACCTCCCCCGCGATGCCCTCCTCCTCCAGGCGCCGCTCGGCGTCGACGAGCAGGCCCTCGAGGGTGCGCTCGCCGGCGCGGTCGTGCACCACGAGCTGGCGCACGTCGTCGCACTCGGGCGAGGCGTACTCGGGGTGCGAGCCGACGTCGAGGTAGAGGCGGGCGCCGTTCTTGAGGAAGACGTTGCTGGAACGTCCCCACGAGACGACCTTGCGGAACAAGTACCGGGCCACCTCGTCCGGGGACAGCTTGCGCTGGCCCTCGAAGGCGCAGGTGACGCCGAACTCGGTTTCCAGTCCGAAGATCCGGCGATCCATCTGCCCACCATAGGCACGAAACGGCCCGGCAGCGCAGTGAAACGCGCCACCGGGCCGAGGGTGCCCGCCGCAGGCCTCAGGCGGGCGGTTCGGGCGGGGTGTCCGGGCCGGGGACGGCGCCGCCGTGCTCGGCCTCCGCGGGGGCAGCGCCGGCGCCCGGGGCGCCCAGCAGCCCGGCCAGGGCGGGAGCGCCCAGGCGGCGGAAGGTGCGCCGGGTGCGGGCGCGGTCCAGGACGGCGACCTCGAGCTGGTCGGGGGCGATGGTGCGCGGGCCGGAGCCGGCCGCGGCGGCGGCCGCGTCGCTGCCCAGGGCCTCCACGGCCAGGCGCAGCGCGGCGGGCAGGTCCAGGCCGGGCTGCCAGCGCTCGGCGAGCTTGGCGGTGATCTGCTCGGCGGAGCCGCCCATGGCGACGTAGCCGTGCTCGTCGGCGACCGAGCCGTCGTAGGTGAGGCGGTAGACCTGGTCCCGCTCGGGGGTGGCGCCGACCTCGGCGACGACGAGCTCGACCTCGTACGGCTTGGACTCGGTGGTGAAGATGGTGCCCAGGGTCTGCGCGTAGGCGTTGGCCAGGCCGCGGGCGGTGACGTCGCTGCGGTCGTAGGAGTAGCCGCGCAGGTCCGCGTAGCGCACCCCGGCCACGCGCAGGTTCTCGAACTCGTTGTACTTGCCGACGGCGGCGAAGGCCACGCGGTCGTAGATCTCGGAGATCTTGTGCAGCGCCCGGGAGGCGTTCTCGGAGGCGAAGACGATGCCGTCGGAGCAGGCGACGACCACGACCGCCCGCCCGCGGGCGATGCCCTTGCGCGCGAAGTCGGCCTTGTCCTTCATCAGCTGCTCGGGCGAGACGTAGAAGGGCACGCTCATGCCGGGGCACCTCCCTGCTGCGTCGGGGCCTGCGGGGGGCTCTGCGGGGGGCTCTGCACGGCCAGCGGGTTGCCGCCGGGGTTGCCGGTGCGGCCGGCGACGACGGCCTCCACGACCCCGCCGAGCTCGTCGTCGCCCAGGCGGCGGAAGCCGTCGGCGGTGACCACGGCCACGACCGGCCAGATGCGCCGCAGCAGGTCCGGGCCGCCGGTGGCGGAGTCGTCGTCGGCGGCGTCCCACAGGGCCTCCACCGCCGCGCGCACCGCCTGCTCGGCGCCCGTGCCGGGGCGGAAGAGCTTCTTGAGGGCGCCGCGGGCGAACACCGAGCCGGAGCCGACGGCGTGGTGGTCGACCTCCTCGTAGCGGCCGCCGGTGACGTCGTAGCTGACGATGCGCCCGCGCTGCTCGGCCAGGTCGTAGCCGGCGAACACCGGCACCACCGCCAGGCCCTGCATCGCCAGGCCCAGGTTGCCGCGGATCATGGCCGACAGGCGGTTGGCCTTGCCCTCGAAGGACATCAGCGCGCCCTCGAGCTTCTCGAAGTGCTCCAGCTCCACCTGGAACAGGCGCACCATCTCGATCGCCAGGCCCGCGGTGCCGGCGATGCCCACGCAGGAGTGGTCGTCGGCGGGGAAGACCTTCTCGATGTCGCGCTGGGCGATGACGTTGCCCGCGGTGGCGCGCCGGTCGCCGGCCATCACGACCCCGTCGGCGAAGACGATCGCCACGATCGTGGTGGCGTGCGGGGGCTGGCCGGCGCCGGGGCCGCCGGTCAGGGCGCCGGCGCCGCCCGCGGGCAGGCGCCGGGCCCCGGGCAGCACCTCGGGGGCGTGGTCTCGGACGAACTCGGTGAAGGACGAGGAACCCGGCACGAGGTACGCCGCCGGGAGCCGTCCGCTGGGGTCCTGGCTCACCCGTGCGACCCTACCCGGCACCCCCCGGCGGCGCCGGGGAGCGCCGGGCGGGCGCGCGGGCGGGCGGCTACTGACCGCCCTTCTGCACGAAGCCGCGCACGAACTCCTCGGAGTTGGACTCCAGCACCTCGTCGATCTCGTCGAGCAGGGCGTCGACCTCGGCATCGGTCTCGGTGGACTGCGCCGTGGCCTGCGCGGGCACGACGGGGGTCTCCTCCGGCTCGTCCTCGCGACGGCTCGGCCGCTGCTGCTCCTGTCCAGGCACGGTGCTCCCCCTGACGTCTCGGTCAGCGCCGGCCCGGTGGCCGGCTCGCGAACGACACTAACCCCGCCGGGCGCCGCGCGCGCCGCTCCGCGCCGGTCGTGGTCCTGCCGGGGGCGATCAGCCGCCGGTGAGGGCGCTGACCAGCTCCTCGGCGGTGGTGCAGCGGTCCAGCAGGGCGCCGACGTGCTCGCGGGTGCCGCGCAGCGGCTCCAGGGTCGGCACCCGCTGCAGCGCGCCGCGGCCGGGCACGTCGAAGATCACCGAGTCCCAGCTGGCGGCGGCCACGCGCGAGCCGTAGCGGGCCAGGCACTCGCCGCGGAAGTAGGCGCGGGTGTCCTCCGGCGGGTGCGTCACGGCGCGCTGGACGTCCTCCTCGGCCACCAGGCGCTCCACCTGCCCGCGCTCGGCGAGCTTGAGGTACAGGCCCTTCTCCGGGCGCACGTCGGACCACTGCAGGTCCACCGCCTGCAGGCGGGCGTGGTCCCAGGCCAGGCCGTCGCGGGAGCGGTAGCCCTCCAGCAGGCGCAGCTTGGCGACCCAGTCCACCTCGCGGGCGGCGGAGAAGACGTCCCGCTCCAGCTTCGTCAGCACCCCGTCCCAGCGGGTGAGGACCTCGCGGGTGTCGGCGTCGGCGTCGTCGCCGAAGCGGTCCTCGACGAACGCGGCGGCGGCCTCCAGGTAGGCGCGCTGCAGCTCCAGCGCGGTCATGCGCCGGCCGTCGCGCAGGCGCACCAGCTGCGTCAGGCCCGGGTCGTGGGAGACCTCGTGCAGGGCGCGCACCGGATCGCTCAGCTGCAGGTCCCCGGCGGGGCCGCCGTCCAGGGCGCCGGCCTCCAGCAGCGTCAGCACAAGGGAGGTGGTGCCGACCTTCAGCAGGGTGGCGACCTCGCACATGGTGGCGTCGCCGACGATGACGTGCAGGCGGCGGTACTTGTCGACGCTGGCGTGCGGCTCGTCGCGGGTGTTGATGATGGGCCGCTTCATCGTGGTCTCCAGGCCGACCTCGACCTCGAAGAAGTCCGCGCGCTGGCTGATCTGGTAGCCGGCGGTGGAGGAGTCCTGCCCGATGCCGACGCGGCCGGCGCCGGTGAAGACCTGCCGGGAGGCGAAGAAGGGCGTCAGGTGGCGCACCACGTCCCCGAAGGGGGTGGACCGGCTCATGAGGTAGTTCTCGTGGGTGCCGTAGGAGGCGCCCTTGCCGTCGGTGTTGTTCTTGTAGATCGTCACCGGCGTCAGGCCCGGCGTGGCGGCCACGCGCCGCAGCGACTCCAGCAGGATGCGCTCGCCGGCGCGGTCGTACAGCACCGCCGCGCGGGGGGTGAGCACCTCCGGGGAGGAGTACTCCGGGTGGGCGTGGTCGACGTAGAAGCGCGCGCCGTTGGTGAGGATGACGTTGGCCATCGTCGGGTCCTCGGACTCGGCGCCGACCACGTCGGAGGCGCTGGGCGCGGCGCGCCCCTGCCCGCGCCGGCCGTGCTCGTCGCCGCGCACCGGGGAGTCCGTCAGCTGCGAGGGGTGCGCGGCGGCGCGCTTGACCTCGAAGCCGCGCGCGTCGCGCAGGGGCGCCTCGTCCTCGTAGTCCCAGCGGGCCCGCAGCGCCGAGGACATCGAGCCGGCCGCCGGGGCGGCGTAGGCGTTGACCACCTGCGCCGACAGCAGCATCGGGTTGGCGCCGGGGTCGCCGGGCACCGAGATGCCGTACTCGGTCTCCAGGCCGGTCACCCTGCGCACGCTCACGCCCCGACCCTACGGGGCGCCGGGTCAGTCGGCGCGCAGGGCGACCACGGGGTCCAGCCGGCCGGCGCGGCGGGCGGGGAAGACGCCGAAGAAGACGCCCACGGCGGCGGAGACGACGAAGGCCACCACCGGGCTCCACCACTCCACGCTGGCCGGCAGCGGGGAGAGCCCGTCGATGAGCAGCGAGCCGGACACCCCCAGGGCGATGCCGATGACGCCGCCGACGCTGGTCAGCAGCACCGCCTCGACGAGGAACTGCACCAGCACGTCGCGCTGGCGGGCGCCCAGCGCCTTGCGCAGGCCGATCTCCCGCGTCCGCTCGCGCACCGAGACCAGCATGATGTTGGACACCCCGACGCCGCCGACGAGGAGGGAGATGCCGGCGATCGCGGCCAGCACGGCCGTCAGCAGGCCCAGGATGTCGCCGATGACGCCGAGGATCTGCGTCTGGGTGACGGCGCTGAACGTCTGGTCGGGGTACTCCGCCTTCAGCACCCGCCACAGCCGGCGGGAGAGCTCGGGCACCTGCGCGGCGCTGGGCGACTTCACGGCGAAGGCGTCCACGCGCTGCAGGCCGAACAGCCGCTGGGCGACCGTGATGGGCACGTGGACCTCGTTGTCCTGCGAGACGCCGAAGGACTCCCCCTGCTCGGCGAGCACGCCCACGACCTGGAAGCGGGTGCCGGCGACGGTGATCTGCCGGCCCACCGGGTCGGCGCCGGGGAAGAAGGTCTCGGCGGTGCGCGAGCCCAGCACCGCCACCCGGCGGCGCGCCTCGACGTCGGTGCCGGTGAAGAACTGCCCCTCGGCCACCGGGCGGGTGAACACCTCCGGCAGGTTCTGGTCCGAGCCCTGCACCGTGACGAACTGCTCGACCGCGCCGGCGCGCACCTGCGCGCCGGAGGTCAGGCGGGCGGTGACCGCGTCGGGGTCGCCGACCACGTCGGCCAGCAGGTCGCCGTCGTCGCGCTGCAGGGTGGAGACCGCCGCGGCGTTGGAGGAGAGGTTCTGCGTGTCGAACTGGCCGGGCACGACGAGGATGAGGTTGGAGCCCAGGCCCTCGACCTGCGACTCGATCTGCTGGCGGGCGCCGGCGCCGATGGAGACCACCACGATGACCGCGGCGATGCCGATGACGATGCCCAGCGTGGTCAGCAGGCTGCGCAGGCGGTTGCCGCGCAGGGCGTCCAGCGCGACGCGGAACGCCTCCAGGCCCTTCACGCGGCTCCCCCGCCGGCGGCGGTGCCGTGCTCGGCGGCGGTGTCGCGCTCGACGAGCCCGTCGCGCACCCGCACCTGCCGGCGCGCGCGGCCGGCGACCTCGTCGTCGTGGGTGACCAGGACCACCGCCACCCCCCGCTCGGCGTTCAGCTGCTCCAGGATGCGCATGACCTCGGCGCCGTTGCGGCTGTCGAGGTTGCCGGTGGGCTCGTCGGCCAGCAGGATGCGCGGCTCGCCGACCAGCGCGCGGGCGATGGCCACGCGCTGCTGCTCACCGCCGGACATCTGGGTGGGCCGGTGCGTCAGGCGGTGGCCCAGGCCCACCGCCCGCAGCGACTGCGCGGCCCGCTCGCGCCGCTCGGCGCCCTTGACGCCGCGGTACAGCAGCGGCAGGGCCACGTTGTCCACCGCGGTGGAGCGCGGCAGCAGCTGGAAGGCCTGGAAGACGAACCCGATCTCCCGGTTGCGCAGCTCGGCCAGCTCCGCGTCGGACAGCTCGCGCAGGTCGCGCCCGCCGACGCGCAGGGTGCCGGAGGTGGGCCGGTCCAGGCACCCCAGCAGGTGCATCAGGGTCGACTTGCCCGAGCCGCTGGGCCCGACGATCGCGGTGTACTCCCCGTCGTCGACGGTGAAGCTGACCCCGCGCAGGGCCTGCACGGTGGTGTCGCCGAAGGAGTAGCTGCGGGTGACGTCCACGGCCTCGATGGCGGCCCGCCGCGAGGCGGGCCGCGCCGGAGCGGGCACGCCGGGCGCCGGCTGCTCGTCCACGGGCTGCTCGTCCACGGGCTGCTCGGGCGGGGGGTGTGCGGGGCCCCTCACGACAGCTGCTGGCCCTGCTGCACGTCGCCGGCGCCCTCGGTGACGATGCGCTCACCGCCGCGCAGGCCGTCGGTGATCTCCACGACGTCGTCGCCGCGCACCCCGACCGTCACGGGGCGGCGCTCGGCGACGCCGTCGGCGACCACCCACACCGCGTCGGAGTCGGGGTCCCCGCCCGCGGCGCCGGCGCGCAGCACCGCCCCGGCGGGCACCCGCACGACGTCGCGGGCCTCGGCGACGACGAGGGAGACCACCGCGGACATGCCGGGCAGCGGCGTGGGGGCCGGGTCCCCGCCCTCGGCGGTGCCGCCGTCGTAGCTCAGGCGCACCGTGTACGTCACCGCGCCGGCGCCGCCGGAGCTGGTGGCGGCCGGGTCCACGCTGGTGACGGTGCCGCGGTAGGCGACGCCCTCGACGGCGTCCACGCCCACCCGCGCCCCCTGACCCGGCTGCACGCGCAGCACGTCGGACTCGTCGACGTCGGCGGTCAGCGTCAGCACCGCGGCGTCGATGACGCTCAGCAGCGTCGAGCCGGCCGCGACCGCGG
>NZ_JAAALM010000113.1 GCF_009906395.1 Kineococcus indalonis | reverse complement strand
GCACCTGGATCGTCCGCAACAGCCCGGCCCGCCGCGTGCCCAGCCACGGCACCGACCTGCTGGGCACCCGCTACGCCATCGACTTCACCGCCGTCGACGAGCGCCGCCGGACCTCGCTGCGGCGCGGCTGGCGCACCGCCCTGGGCACCGAACCGCCCGGGACCTTCCTCGGCTTCGGCCGCCCCGTCCTGGCCCCCGCCTCCGGGGTCGTCGTCGTCGTCCACGACGGCGAACCCGACCACGCGGCCCGCCGCTCCCCGCTGACGCTGCTGCCCTACCTGCTGAGCCAGCGGGAGCGGCTGCGGCAGGGCGTCGGCGCCGTCGCCGGCAACCACGTCACCATCGAGGTCGCCGGCGCCGGCCCCGGCGGTGCCGTCGCGTACGTCGCCGTCGTGCACCTGCAGCGCGGCACCGTGCAGGTCCGGGAGGGTCAGCGCGTCACCGAGGGCCAGGCCCTCGCCCGGTGCGGGAACTCCGGGAACTCCACGCAGCCGCACGTGCACGTGCAGGCCATGGACAGCACGGACCTGCGCACCGCCCGCGGGCTGCCCATCGCCTTCCGCAGCTTCCGCGAACGGCTCCCCGGTCGCCGCGCACCGATCCGGCGCGCCCTCGCCGTGCCCGGCGAGGGTTCCGTCGTCGAGGCCGAGCACGACCGCGCCCGACCGGTGGGGTGAGCGCCCGGGCCTGCGCCCACCCGGTCGTCCGCGCTGTCGCACCCACTGCACGACCTCGACCTCGCGGGCGATCCCCGGAGCGCGGGGAGGCGGGCGTCGGCGGTGACCAGGACGACGGGTGCGGTCGTCGCGCACCGCCTCCACCGCGTCCTCCACCGCGTCCTCCACCGCGTCGCGGAAGGACGCGCCGCCGCCCCCTCGGCCACCCGCCCGCTCCAGCACCTCGTCGAGGGACGGGGTGCTGGCCTCCTCGATCAGCGTGGCGAGCAGGTGCTCCTGCAGGGACCGGTGCGCCTGGGACGCGCGCCGTCGACACCGGTCACCGCGGGGCGCCCGGCGCGGCCGCTCAGCCCAGGACCGCGGTGGCCTCGACCTCCACGAGCACGTCGGGCTCGAACAGGTGGCTGACGCCGATGAGGGAGGCGGGGGGCAGCGGCCGGGGCAGGGCCAGTTCCCCGGCGACCTGCTCGACGCCCGCGAGGAAGGGCTCGATCTTCTCCGGGCTCCAGCCGGTGACGTAGAAGGTGAGCCGGACGACGTCGCCGAAACCGGCGCCGGCGGCCCGCAGGCCCGCGCCGGTGCTGCGCAGGGCGTGGGCGACCTGTCCCGCGAGGTCGCCCGGCGCCAGCGCCCGGCCCCGGGCGTCGCGGGCGATCTGGCCGGCGACGTGGACCTGGCGGGTCCCGGTGCCGATCGCGACGTGGTGGTACGGGACGGGCTGCGTGAGGCCCTCGGGGCTGAACAGGTGCACGGTCACGGACTGCTCCCTGGGTCGGGGGACCGGCGCGGGTGGCGCTCGGTGAGCCGGTGGGCGGGTCGCCCGCGGCTGGTATCCCCTTGCTACCTGGTGCCCGCAGGGAACTTCAACGAGACTAGGTGTCGTGCCGGAAACCACCCGCCCGCGCCCCCACCCGGACCCGGGGGTCCTGGAGATCGCCGCACCGCACCGGGAGCTGCTCGACCAGGTGCTGGACAAGTGGTCGCTGCAGGTGCTGGAGGAGCTGTGCGAGCGCCCCTGCCGCTTCAGCCAGCTGCGCCGCGCGATCCCGGCGGTGACGGGCAAGTCGTTGACGGCGACGTTGCGCCGCCTGGAGCGCAACGGGGTCGTGGAGCGCTCGGTCGTCAGCTCGCGGCCGGTGGCGGTGGAGTACCGCATCACCGCCCTGGGCAAGACGCTGCGCGAACCGGTCGAGGCGCTGCTGCGCTGGAGCGCGGTGCACATGCCGGCGGTGCAGGCGGCCCGCGACCGCTTCGAGGGGTGAGCCCTGCGGGGGGTGGGTCCCTGCGGGGCCGGCTCACTCCGAGAGGACCGACCAGCAGAGGGCGCCGCGGCGCACCTCGCCCTCGAAGCGCTCCAGGACGTGCTCGGCGCAGTCGGCCGCTCACACCGCGAGCGGGCGGCTCACCGGCAGCCGGCCGTGCTCGACGAGCCAGCGCACCGACTCCAGCACGGCGTCCTCCGGCTCGTGGGCGGGGGAGTAGCCCAGCAGCGTCCTGGCCTTGGCGGTGGAGAAGACGTGGTTGCGGTGCAGGTGCTCCCAGCTGGCCTGGGCGTGCTCGGCGGGGGTGGAGGCGCGGAAGACCTCCCACGGCACCGGCTCCAGGGAGACCTCGCGGCCGAACCAGCCGGCGGCCAGGTGGGCGTAGCCGCGCACGGTCAGCGCGGTGGGGGCGGTGACGGTGAAGTCCTCGCCCGCCGCCGCCTCGCGGTGCTCCAGGGCCAGTTCGAAGGCCCGGGCGACGTCGTCGGCGTGGACGTGGTGCATCGCCTCGGTGCCGCTGCCGGGCACCCGCAGCGTGCCGCCGGCCGAGACGGCGCCCCACACGGCGGGGTCGAGGTTGCCCAGCGGGCCGACGGGGTGCCAGCCGGGGCCGACGATGTGCCCGGGGTGCAGCGAGGTGGTCACCAGCCCGCCGGAGGCGCTCTCCTCCTTCAGCGCCGCGGCGATCGCCGCCTTGGCCGTGCCGTACTCCCCGACCGGCGGGGTGCCGGACGCCTCGGTCACGGGCAGCTTCGTGCTGGGCCCGTGGCGCCAGATGGAACCGCAGTGCAGCAGGTGGCCGGTGCGCCCGCGCAGCGCGTCCACCAGCGCGGCGGACGACTCCGGGGTGAAGCACACCAGGTCCACCACGGCGTCGGGGGCGAGGTCGGCGACGCGCCGGCCGAAGGTGCCCGCGCGGTCCTCCTGCTCCCGGTCGGCGACGACGCTGCGCACGTGCTGCCACTCGGGGGCGGGCACGTAGGGGCTGCTGGTGCCGCGGCTGACGGTGACCACCTCGTGGCCGGCGCGCACCAGCCGGGGCACGAGGAAGGTGCCGATGTGGCCGCTGCCACCGATGACGACGACTCTCACGGACCGCGGTCCTCCCCCGGGGCGCCCGCGCGCCCCGTCCAGGCGCACCCTCGCAGGCCGGTGCCCGCGGCGCCCGCCGAGCCGGCGCGCGGCGCGCCCGGCGCGGCGGGGGAGAGGCGGGGGCCGTGCTCAGCCGGCGCGGCGCTGCCGGTAGGTGCGCGTCTTGTGCCGGTTGCCGCAGACCTCCATGGAGCACCAGCGCCCGCCGCCGTTGCGGGAGGTGTCGCGGAAGGCCCACCGGCAGTCCGGCGAGGCGCACAGCTTCAGGCGCCCCCAGGCGCCGGTGCCCACGCCGGCGGCGACCGCCTCGACGACGGCGTCCAGGGCGCCGGCGCCGCCGGCGGCCCTCAGGCGCAGCCGTCCGGCCGCGTCCGGCGCGAGGTGCAGCGGGAAGCCGGCGAGGACCTCGGCGGCCCGGGGGGCGCCGCCCGCGCCGCCCGCGCCGCCACCACCGTCGCCGCCACCACCGTCGCCGCCACCACCGTCGCCGCCACCACCGTCGCCGCCACCACCGTCGCCGCCACCACCGTCGCCGCCACCACCGGTCAGGGCCGCGCGCAGGGCCGCGCGCAGCGAGCGGGCGGCGGCGAGGTCGGCCGGGCCCGTCGCCCGCTGCGGGGCGGGCAGGCCGTTCGAGCGCGCCCAGGCGGCGAGGGCCTCGGGGGAGGTGAGCTCGTCGGTGGCGGCGTGGTCCTCGCCGTGCCGGGTGAACGTCCGCTCGTCGAGGGTGTTGAGGAACCGCTCGACGAGGAGGAGGTCGTCGAGGGCGGCTAGCACGACACCAGCGTAATCGGTCGATGGTGTTGACGGTGCCCGACACCGGCAATAGCTTCCAGTGGTGTCGACTTCCGCGGAGAACCCGACCACCGGCGCCCGGCCCGCGCTGCGCCCCGACCGCGCGAGGGGGTCCCGGTGAAGCACGACGCCTTCGTCCGCACCGACCCGGCGGTCCTGGACGACCTGCACGAGCGCCTGCGCCGCTTCCGCGCCGTGCCGCTCGCCCGGCTGCAGGGCGAGCCCGGGCGCTCGCTCGGCGTCCCGCCGCCCCTGCTGGACGCGGTGCTGGCGCGCTGGGGCGACGGCTACGACTGGCGCGCGCACGAGGAGCGCGTCGCGGCCCTGCCGTGGTGCGAGACCGAGCGCGCGGCCGTGCCCGTGCGCGCCGTCGTCTCGCCCGCGCGCACGGCCGGCACCGCGCCCGCGCCGGTCGTGCTGCTGCTGCACGGCTGGCCCGACTCCGTCCTGCGCTTCGAGCGCCTCCTGCCGCTCCTGGACGACGTCACCGTCGTCGCCCCGGCCCTGCCGGGCTTCCCCTTCGCGGCCCCGGTCCCCGCGGGCGGGCTGTCCGCGGTGGCGATGGCCGACGCCGTCGCCGACGCCGTGGCCGAGTTCGGCTTCGAGAGGTGCGTCGTCTCCGCCGGCGACGTGGGCTGCGACGTCGCCGAGGCCCTGGCCGCGCACCACCCGCGGGCCGTGACCGCGCTGCACCTCACCGACGTCTCGCAGCACCACTTCCTGGTCGACCCGCCCACCGACCTCGACGCCGAGGAGCGCGCCTACGCCGCCCGCGGCGCCCGGTGGCAGGCGCAGGAGGGCGGGTACATGCACGAGCAGTCCACCCGGCCCGGCACCCTCGCGGTGGGGCTGGGCGACTCGCCCGCCGGCCTCGCCGCGTGGATCGTCGAGAAGCTCCTGCGCTGGAGCGACGGCGACGGCTCGCTGACCGACGTTTTCAGCCTCGACGAGGCGCTGACGTGGGTGAGCGCGTACTGGGTCAGCGGCTGCATCGGCACCTCCTTCACCCCCTACGCCGCCGGCGGCGCCAGGGACTGGTCGCGCGTGGAGGCCCCCGCCGTGTTCACGGTGTTCCCCCGCGACCTGGTCAACGCGCCGCGGCGGTTCGCCGAGCGGTTCTTCGACGTGGTCGCCTGGCGCGAGTTCGAGCGCGGGGGCCACTTCGCGGCCTTCGAGCGCCCGCACGACTACCTGTGGGGGGTGCGCACCGCGCTGGAGGTGCGGCGCGGGAGCTGACCGGGAGCCCCGGCCGGGACGTCCCGGTGAGGACGTCCCGGTGAGGACGTCCCGGTGCTCAGGCGAGGTGGGCGGCCAGCTCCCGCAGGGAACCCACCCGCGCCACCTCGTCCGCCGGCCCGGTGCCGGTGCGGTCCACGTGCACCGCCCGCAGCCCGGCCGCGCGGGCGCCCAGCACGTCCACGGCGTGCTCGTCGCCCACGTGGAGGGTGGCCGCCGGGGGCACCCCCAGGCGCTCGCACGCGGCGAGGAACGCGGCGGGGCGGGGTTTGGCCACGCCCAGCTCCTCGGCGGTCAGGACCGGGCCGAGGTGGTCCTCAAGACCGCCGACGGCACCGTCGACGGCGCGGGGAAGGTCATCGGCGACGCGGACGCCGACCACCGCAACTCCGCCGGCTACGTCCTGGCCGGCCCGGAGCTCCTCACGGTGTTCGAGGGTTCCACCGGCAAGGCCCTCGACACCGTCCACTACACCCCGCCGCGCGGGAACGTCGCCTCCTGGGGCGACGGCTACGGCAACCGCGTGGACCGGTTCCTGGCCGGCACCGCCTACCTCGACGGGCAGCACCCCAGCCTGCTGGTCAGCCGCGGCTACCACACCCGCACCGTCGTGGCCGCCTACGACTTCGACGGCACGGACCTGGTGCGGCGCTGGGTGTTCGACTCCGACGTCGCCGGCACGCAGTACGCCGGGCAGGGCAACCACGAGCTGTCCGTGGCCGACCTCGACCCCGCCCGCCCGGGCCTGGAGGTGTTCGCCGCGCACGAGTCGATGGCCTCCTCCGGCGGCCGCGGCGCCACCTACCGCGACGCGGCCACCGGGCGGGTGCTGTGGTCGATCCCCGCCACGCGCGACACCGGCCGCGCGGCGGTGGGCGACATCGACGCCGCCCACCCCGGCGCGGAGGGCTGGGCCGTCGGCGGCACCGCCGCCTGGAACTCCCCGGTGGGGGAGCTGCGCTCCTCCTCGGGGGAACTGCTCTCCACCTCCATCCCCGCGGCGAACTTCCTCACCTGGTGGGACGGGGACCTGCTGCGCGAGATCGGCGACCACGCCTTCGACGAGACGGCCCGCACCGGCGTGCCCACGATCTCCGAGTGGGACCCGGCCGCGCAGCGGCAGGTGGAGCTCTACCGCGCCACCGGCACGCTGTCGAACAACGACACCAAGGGCAACCCCGCCCTGCAGGCGGACCTGCTCGGCGACTGGCGCGAGGAACTCGTCACCCGCACCGCCGACCCCACCGCGCACCGGCTGCGCACCCTGGTCTCCGACCCGGTCTACCGCCTCGGCGTCGCCTGGCAGAACACCGCCTACAACCAGCCCCCCGCACACCTCCTACTTCCTCGGCGCGGGCATGAGCACCCCGCCCGCCCCGGCGATCGCGCTGACCGGCACCGACCCCGGACCCGGCCAGCGCGTGCCCGGACCGGCCACCGCCGCGCCGCACAAGGCGCACCTGAGCACCGACGGCGAGGAGAAGTCGGGGGAGTTCCGCGTCACCGTGGAGGTGCAGCGGGGGCAGAACGCCCAGACGGTCGCCCTGCTGGAGGGCGGGCGCGAGGTCGCCCGCCGCGACGTCGTCGACGCCACCCCCGCCGCCCAGAGCACCACCTTCGACCTCACCGGCGTCGAGCCCGGCAAGCACGTCTACACCGCCGTGCTCACCCACCAGCACGGCACCAGCACCACCCGGCCCCTGACGGTGGTCGTCAAGGGCTGACGCCGCTCCCCGCGAACAGCGGCCACCGGCCCGGCGAGGTCTTGCCGGGCCGGCGGCCGCCGCGCTGCCCGCCGCCCGCGACCCCTTGCGGGTCGTCCCCGCTCGTGTAGCGTCGCGGACGTGGTCGACGGCGACACCCCTGACGGAACCCCCACCCGCCTCGTGCACGTCGGGCTCGGCGGCTGGGGCGGCGACTGGGAGCGCAACGCCATCCCCCCGGTGGGCGAGGTCGAGCGCGTCGCCGTGGTCGACACCCACGAGCCCACGCTGCGCAGGGCCCAGCAGGCGCTGGGCCTGCCGGACGCGGCCTGCTTCACCTCGCTGCGCGAGGCCGTCGAGAGCGTGCAGGCCGACGGCGTCCTGGTGACCGCGCCCGTGGCGTTCCACGTGCCGGTGGCGCTGGAGGCGCTGGACGCCGGGCTGCACGTCCTCGTCGAGAAACCCTTCGCCCCCACCGTCGCCGAGGCCCGCACGGCCGTGCGGCGCGCCGAGGAGCGCGGCCTGGTGCTCCAGGTCAGCCAGAACTACCGCGCCTACCCCGCGCCGCGCGCGGTGCGCGACCTGATCGCCGGCGGCGCGATCGGCGAGCCGTCCGTCGTCCACGTCGACTTCCGCCGCTGGGCGAACGACGCGCCCGTGGAGACGAACCGGCACCACTCCTTCCCGCACCCGCTGCTGTTCGACATGGCGATCCACCACTTCGACCTGCTGCGCATGATCACCGGCCGGGAGGCCGTGCGCGTGCACGCCACGGTCACCGACCCGCCGTGGAGCCGGTTCGAGCAGGAGGCCTCCGCGGTCCTCACGATCGAGCTGGCCGGCGGGCTGGTGGCCAGCTACCGCGGCAGCTGGGTCAGCCGCGCCCCGCAGACCACGTGGGACGGCGAGTGGAGCATCGAGGGCGAGCTCGGGCACATCGCCTTCACCGGGCGCGGCGACCGCGGCCCCGCCGACGACGTCGTCACCCTCAGCCGCGCCGGCGGCGACCCCGAACCGGTCGAGCTGCCGGTGCTGGACCTGTGGGGCCGCTCGGCGGGGCTGCGGCAGTTCCACCGCGCCGTGCGCGGCGGTCCCGCGCCCGAGGTCACGGGCCGTTCCAACCTCGGCAGCCTGGCCATCGCCGAGGCCGCCGCCCGCTCGGTCGAGACCGGCCGGGTCGAGGACGTCGAGCAGGTGGAGGCACCGTGAGCGATCGCGCGCAGGACCGGGTGCAGCGCCCCCTGCACGTCGTCGTCTGGAACGAGGGCGTGCACGAGGCGAACCAGGACCCGCCGGACATCGGGGAGCGCTACCCCGACGGGATGCACGGCGCCATCGCCGCCGGCCTGCGCCGCCTGCTGCCCGAGGCCGAGGTGTCCACCGCGACCCTCGCCGAACCCGAGCACGGCCTGGGGTCCTCGGTCCTGGAGCGCGCCGACGTGCTGCTGTGGTGGGGCCACGCCGCCCACGACCGCGTCGACGACGCGGTCGTCGAGCGCGTGCGCCAGCACGTCCTGGGCGGGATGGGCCTGATCGTGCTGCACTCCGGGCACTACTCGAAGATCTTCACGCGCCTGCTGGGCACCACCTGCTCGCTGGCGTGGCGCAACGAGGGCGAGCGCGAGCTGGTCTGGACGGTGAAGCCCTCCCACCCCATCGCCCGCGGCGTCCCCAACCCGATCGTCATCCCGCAGCAGGAGATGTACGGGGAGTTCTTCGACATCCCCGACCCCGACGACCTGGTGTTCATCTCCTCCTTCGCCGGCGGGGAGGTGTTCCGCTCCGGGGTGACCTTCACCCGCGGGCGCGGGCGCATCTTCTACTTCAGCCCCGGCGACCAGGAGTACCCCGTCTACCACCAGCCGGAGGTGCAGCAGGTCATCGCCAACGGGGTGCGCTGGGCCACGCCCGACGACCTCGCGCGGCGGGTGCCCGACGTCAGCAACCCGCCGCGGGAGTGGTTCGCCGGCTCCTGACGCCCGCCGCGGGTGCTGCTCCCGGAGCACGCCCGGTGCCCTCCCGCGGCGGACGACGGTGCGCGCCGCGGCGGGGGCTGGAACCGCGTGCACCGCGTGCGCGCCCTGGTGCTGCCGGCCGAGGTGAGCCCGCACTCCTGCTCGTCGCCGAGTTCGACGTCCTGATGGGGTACGCGCTGGCGGCGCTGGTCGCCGTCGCGGTGCTGCTGGGCACCCACGCCCTCGCGCTCGCCGCGCTCACCGCCCTGCTCGCGCACCTGCCCGCCGGTGCCGCCGGCGGGCCGCTGGAGACCCCCTGCGCCACCGGTTCCTCCGCGGACCTCCAGGTGTTCCGGGTGCAGCACCTGGTGGTGTTGCGCGCCGAACCCGTCGGGCTGCTGGCGCTGTCGACGGCCTCGTCCCTGCAGGGCGCGCTCCTGCTCACCGGCTACGGCACCGCCGTGCTCGTCGGCCTCGGCGCGCCCGGTGCCCGCCGGGGCGGGCTGAACGTCCCCGGCGCCGGTCAGGTCGGCCCGGAGGAGCGGCGCGCACCCGCCGCGGTGCCCGGCTGCAGCAGCGGGGCGATGCGGTCCCAGCGGGCGATCTGGCAGCCGTCGGTGCGCTCGAACCGCGCCGACAC
>NZ_JAAALM010000112.1 GCF_009906395.1 Kineococcus indalonis | reverse complement strand
CCGAGGAGCTGCGCCCCGTGGTCCTGCCGACCAGCCACCCCCACCAGCGCTACGGCGTGGCCGGGTACCGGGAGAGCGAGGAGCCGGACGGGCGCGTGGAGTGGTCCTGCGACCTGCTGCGCCACGGGCAGGGCTTCGGGCTGGTCAGCGACGACGGGCGCGGCGGGGACCACCGCTACGCGTTCACCGACGCCGCCCGCGGGGAGGAGTTCCGCACCGCCGCGCGCGGCCTGCACCCCGGCGCCGCCGCGCCCGAGGACGTCCTGGTCGACGAGCTGATCACGATCCGGCAGATGAACGCCCTGGACCGGGTCGCCTACTGCTTCGCCGAGGACCGCTTCGAGGAGCTGGGCGAGCACCGCCTGGCCCCGCCCGGGATGGACGTGGAGCAGGTGCGCGCCGCGCTGGCCGCCGAGCACGCCGACCGCTCCCCGCGCGTGTGGGACAGGACCCGCTCGGCGATGGTGCCCGTGACCGGCCCGGGACCTGGCGCCGCCGGGGGGTCGCGGTGAGCGCGCCGTCCCTGCGCCGGCGCGACGAGCGCGCCACCGAGCGGATGGACGACCCCGGCTGCGACCTGACCGCGCTGCACCGCACCTACGCGCAGTTCCGCCTCGTCAACGCCGTCGTGGCCGGCTGGCGGGTGACCTACCGGCGCCACCTGCGCCCGCTGCTGCGGCGCGAGGGGCCCACCTCGCTGCTCGACGTCGGCTGCGGCGGCGGGGACCTCGCCCGCGCCCTGGCCCGGTGGGCGCGGCGCGACGGCCACCGGCTGGAGGTCACCGGCGTGGACCCGGACGAGCGCGCGCACGCCTGGGCGGCGCGGCAGCCGCCCGTGCCCGGGGTGCGCTTCCGCCGCGCGCGCAGCGGCGACCTCGTCGCGGCCGGGGAGCGCTTCGACCTGGTGGTCTCCAACCACCTGCTGCACCACCTGGACCCGGAGCAGCTGGCCGCCCTGCTGGAGGACTCCCGGGTCCTGGCCCGCCGCCGCGCCGTGCACAGCGACATCGCCCGCAGCCGGTGGGCGTACGCCCTGTTCTCCGCCGGCACCCGCCCGTTCTTCCCCGGCTCCTTCATCCGCGAGGACGGGCTGACGTCCATCCGCCGCAGCTTCACGGCCGCCGAGCTGGCCGCGGCCGTCCCGGCCGGCTGGCGCGTGGAGCGGCCCTGGCCGGCGCGCACCCTGCTCGTGCACGACGCGGCCGGCGGCTGAGGGTGGAGCGCGCGCGGACCTGCGACGTGCTGGTCGCCGGGGGCGGGCCGGCGGGGCTGTTCCTGGCCGCGCTGCTGGCGCGGCACGGGGTGGACGTGGTCGTCCTGGAGCGGCGCGCGGCGGCGCCGGCGCACTCGCGGGCCATCGGCCTGCACCCGCCGGCGCTGCTGGCCCTGCGCGCGCTGGGGCTGGAGGCGGCGGTGCTGGCCGAGGGCGTGCGCATCGGCGGCGGGGTGGCGCGCAGCCGCGGGCGCGAGCTGGGCCGGCTGAGCTTCGAGCGGGCCTGGCCCGAGCACCCCTTCGTGCTGGCCCTGCCGCAGCAGCGCACCGAGGCGCTGCTGGAGCAGGGCCTGTCCCGGCTGGCGCCCGGCGCGCTGCGGCGCGGCTGGCAGGTCCTGGACGCGCGCGAGGGGCGCGGGGAGGTCGTGGTCGACGCCGCCGGGCCCGGCGGGGCGCGCGCGCTGTGGCGGGCGCGGGTGCTGGTCGGCGCGGACGGCGCGCGCAGCGCGGTGCGCGAGCGCGCGGGCATCGGCGCGGTCGCGCGCACCTACCCGGACGCCTACCTCATGGGCGACGTCGCCGACGGCACCGCCGACGCCGGCACCGCGGTCGTGCACCTGGAACCGGGCGGGGTGGTGGAGTCCTTCCCCCTGCCGCGGGGCGTGCGCCGCTGGGTGGTGCACACCGGGCGGCGCCCGCTCGCGGCGGACCCGGCGGTCCTGGCGGCCCTGGTGCGCCGGCGCACCGGGGAGGTGCTCGACCCGGCGTCGAGCACGATGGTCAGCGCCTTCGCGCCGCGCCGGCGGATGGCCCGCCGCCTGGTGGCCGGGCGCCGGGTGCTCGTGGGCGACGCCGCCCACGAGATCAGCCCCATCGGCGGGCAGGGCATGACGCTGGGCTGGCTGGACGCGCGCGACCTGGCGCCGCTGCTGGTGCGGGCCCTGGCCGCCGGCGCGGACGGGGACCTGCGCGCGGTGGAGGGCTTCGCCGGTTACGAGCGGGACCGGCTGCGCGCGGCGCGCTCGGCGGCACGGCGCGCGTGGCTGAACACCGCCCTGGGCAGGCCCGCCCGCGGCGCGGTGGCGCGCGCCCGCGAGGACCTGGTGCGCGCGGCGCTGCTGCCGCCGGCGCGCGGCGCGCTGGCCGGGGCGTGCAGCATGCGCTGGGCGCGGGAGCCGGATCCCGGCGCGGGCGCGGGGGCGGGCACCCCTCTCGACACCGTGTTGACAGCGTCGACGCGGCGTTGAACCCTGGAGGGGTGGTGGAGGAGCACGTCGACGTGCTGGTCGTCGGGGCCGGCCTGTCCGGCATCGGGGCCGCCTGCCAGCTGCGCCGGCTGGCCCCCGGCCTGACGTTCGCGGTGCTGGAGGCCCGCGAGCGCCTGGGCGGCACGTGGGACCTGTTCCGCTACCCCGGGGTGCGCTCGGACTCGGACATGTTCACGCTCGGGTACTCCTTCCGGCCGTGGACGGACCGGCGCGCCATCGCCGACGCCGCCTCCATCCGCGCGTACCTCGCCGACACCGCCCGCGAGTTCGGCGTGGACCGCGCGATCCGCTACGGGCACCGCCTGGTGGCCGCCGACTTCGACACCGCGCGCGGCCTCTGGCGCGTGCGGGTGGAGCGCACCGGCGGCACGGGCACGACGACCACGACCATGACGTGCGGGTTCCTCTTCGCCTGCACCGGCTACTACCGCTACGACCGCGGGCACACCCCCGACCTGCCCGGCCGCGAGGGGTTCGGCGGGCGGGTGGTGCACCCGCAGCACTGGCCCGAGGACCTCGACGTGGCCGGGCGGCGCGTCGCCGTGATCGGCTCCGGCGCCACCGCCGTCACGCTCGTGCCGGCGCTGGCCGAGCGCGGCGCGCGGGTGACGATGGTGCAGCGCAGCCCCACCTGGATCGCCTCCCTGCCCTCCACCGACCGCCGCGCCGGGCGCTGGCCGCACCGGCTGGTGCGCGCCCGGCGCATCGCGCTGGGCGCGGTGACGTACGAGCTGTCGCGCCGGGCGCCGCGGTTCGTCGGCGGCCGGCTGCTGCGGGAGGCGCGCGCCCGGCTGCCCCGGGGGTACGACATGGCGCACTTCACCCCCCGCTACGCCCCGTGGGACCAGCGGTTGTGCGTGGTGCCCGACGGCGACCTGTTCGAGGCGATCGGCTCCGGCGCCGCGCAGGTCGTCACCGGCGCCGTGGGGGGTTTCACCCCCGGCGGCCTGCGCCTGGCCGACGGGCGCGAGGTGGACGCCGACGTCGTGGTCACCGCCACCGGCCTGGCCGTCTCGCTGTTCGACGGCGTGCACCTGGCCGTGGACGGTGCGCCGGTGGACGTGGCGCGCACCGTGGCCTACAAGGGAGCCATGCTCTCGGGCGTGCCGAACTTCGCCTTCGCCTTCGGCTACACCAACGCCTCCTGGACGCTGAAGGTCGACCTCGTCACCGAGTTCGTGTGCCGGCTGCTGCTGCGGATGCGGCGCACCGGCGCCACCACCGCCACCCCGCAGGCACCGCCGGACCCCGCCCGCGCCCCGCTGATCGACCTGGCCTCCGGGTACGTGCGCCGCGGGGCCGCGGCGCTGCCCTCCCAGGGCACCCGCACCCCGTGGCGGCTGCACCAGGACTACCTGCGCGACGTGCTGCTGCTGCGGCACCGGCGCGTCGACGACCGCGGCCTGCGGCTGTCCACCGCCCCGCTGGCGGGCGCGCGGCCGGACGCGCGGGCCGGCGAGCGGGCGGGGGTGGCGCCGTGAGCCGGGCGCTGGGGCCCTACGGGTTCGCCGGGGGCACCGCGGTGGTCACCGGCGCCGCCGGCGGCATCGGCCGGGCGCTGGCGCGCGACCTGGCCCGGCGCGGCAGCTCCCTGGTGCTGCTGGACCGCGACGCGGCGAACCTGCGCGCGCTGGCCGCCGAGCTGCGCGCGCGCCACCCCGGCCTGGGCGTGGACGCGCGCGTCGTGGACCTCTCCGACGGCGCGGCCACCACCCGCACCGCCGAGGCCGTGCGCGCCGAGCACGAGCGGATCACCCTGCTCGTCAACAACGCCGGCGTGGCCCTGGGCGGGGAGTTCCGGCAGGTGAGCGCCGAGGAGTTCTGCTGGCTGCTGGAGGTGAACCTCGTCGCCACCGCGCGCGTCACCTCCGCGCTGCTGCCCGCGCTGCTGGCCTCCCCCGGCTCGCACGTGGTGAACACCTCCAGCCTGTTCGGCCTCCTCGCGCCCGCCGGCCAGGTCGCGTACGCCGCGAGCAAGTTCGGCGTGCGCGGGTTCAGCGAGGCGCTGCGCGCGGAGCTGGCCCCCGCGGGCGTGGGCGTCACCTGCGTGCACCCCGGCGGCGTCGCCACCGCCATCGCCCGCGACGCGCGGCTGGGCAGCGGGGTGGACCCCGAGCGCGGGCGCGCCGAGCAGCGCGAGTTCCAGGCGCTGCTCACCACGCCGCCGGAGGTGGCCGCCGCCGCCGTGCTGGAGGGCGTGCGCCGGCGCCGGGCGCGGGTGCTCATCGGCGCCGAGACGCACGTGGCGGACCTCGTGGCGCGCCTGCTGCCCGGCTCGCACCAGGGGCTGGTGGCCGCGGTGGGCCGCCTGGCCGTGCGGCGCGGGCGGGCGCTGCGACGAGCGCGCGGGCGCCCGGCGCGGTAGGCAGGTGCCGTGAGCAGACCCAGCGTGCGCCTGCGGCTGCCGGCCAGCCCCCCGGTCTCCCCGCTGCGCGCCATCGCGCTGCGGCTGTCCATCGCGCTGGGCCTCGTCCTGCTCGCCTGGGGCATGGTGGTGCTGGAGGCCGACGCGTACACCGACAACGCCGACGGCACCGTCTCCGCCGTCGACGCGCTCTACTACACGACCGTCACCCTCACCACCACCGGCTACGGCGACATCACGCCCGTGACGGAGCGGGCGCGGCTGCTCAACGCCCTGGTCGTCACGCCCATGCGCGTGCTGTTCGTCATCGTCCTCGTCGGCACCACCATCCAGGCGCTCACCGAGCGCTCCCGCACCGAGATCCGCCTGGCGCGGTGGAGGGCCCGCATGCGCGACCACGTCATCGTCCTGGGCTACGGCACCAAGGGCCGCAACGCCGTGCGCGAGCTGCGCCGCCACGGCCACCCGCCCCAGCGGGTCCTCGTCGTGGACCGCGACCCGCGCGCCACCGCCGACGCCTCCAGCGACGGGTACGTCGCCGTCACCGGCGACGCGGTGCGCGCCGACACCTTCCGCGCCGCGCTGGTGGACCGAGCCGCCCGCGTGGTCGTGGCCCTGGACCGCGACGACACCGCGATCCTGGCGACCCTGGCGCTGCGGCGCCAGAACCCGCACGTGGTCGTGGTGGCCGCCGCGCGGGAGGCCGAGCACGCCGAGCTGCTGCGCCAGAGCGGCGTCAGCTCCGTCGTGGTCTCCTCCGAGACCACCGGGCGCCTGCTGGGCCTGGCCGCCGACAGCCCCGCGGCCGTGGAGGTCGTGGAGGACCTCGTCTCCTTCGGCACCGGCCTGGACCTCGCCGAGCGGCCGGTGACGGCGCGGGAGGTGGGCCGCTCCGCCGGCTCGGTGGAGGTGCCGGTGCTGGCGGTGGTGCGCGGGGAGCGGGTGCTGCGCTACGGCGACCCCTCGCTGGGGGTCCTGCGCGAGGGCGACCGGCTCCTGCACGTCGTGGGCGGCTGAGCGCGCCCTCAGCTCAGGGCGCGCACCCCGGCGAGGAACTCCGTGAGCACCGCCGGCTGCACGTGCACGGTCACGCGCTGCAGCAGGCCGTCCACGTCCCACGCCAGCGCCACGTCGGGCACGTGCACGCCGTACAGCATCAGGTCGAGGGCGACGACCTCGGAGAGGAAGTCGCCGGGCTCGATGTCGAGGGCTTCGCGGCGGCGGGCCTCGTCGAGCGAGGCCCACCACTGCTGCAGGGCTGCGGTCTGGGTCACGTGCTGCACATCGCGGACGCCCCGGCCGGTGAAACGCCCTGTCCCCCGGGTGGCCCAACGCCCCGCCGGCGGCGCTGCCCGCGCCCGCGGCGCCGCCGGCGGGCCCTCCCGCGGGTGCTCCCCCGGGGGCTCCCCCGGGGCTCCCCCGGGGCTCCCCGGGCGCTCCCCGGGTGCGACGGCGGGCGCGCCGGGGTAGGCAGGGGCCCGTGGACGCCACCGACCTGCTGCTCGACGGCCACGGCCGCATCCGCCCCGCCGTGCACGCCGTGCTCGACCAGTGCGACGAGGCCGCGCTGACCGCCCGCCTGGACCCCGGGGCCAACACCATCGCCTGGCTGCTGTGGCACCTGGCGCGGGTGCAGGACGACCACGTCTGCGAGGTCGCCGGCACCGAGCAGGCCTGGACGGCCGGCGGCTGGGCGCGCCGCTTCGCGCTGCCCCTGCCCGACGAGGAGACCGGCTACGGCTTCGGCCCCGAGCAGGTCGGGCTGGTGCGCGCCGGCGCCGACCTGCTCGGCGGCTACTACGACGCCGTGCACGAGCGCACCGAGCGCTACCTGCGCACCCTCACCGCGCAGGACCTGGACCGCGTCGTCGACGAGCGCTGGGACCCCCCGGTGACCCTGGGCGTGCGCCTGGTCAGCGTCCTGGACGACGACCTGGAGCACGTCGCCCAGGCCGCCTTCGTCGCCGGGGTGCTGCAGCGGCGCTGAGGCGCGAGCGGGCGCACCCCGGCGGGCGACCGGCCTGCCCGCGCGGCGGCGGTCGGGCCTAGGCTCTCCGGGTCCGGAACCAGGCACGCGCGTCAGGAGAGACCGCCGAGTGAGCAAGGCCACCGAGCACCCCGCGGGGCACGCGACGAGCGAGGCCGAGGAGCGCGCCGCCGAGGAGGTCGCGCGCGAGGACGCCCGCGTGGGGCTCCTGTACGCCCGGCTGGACGAGCTGCGCGAGCAGACCGCGCAGCAGCTGGCCGACGTGCGCCGCACCCGCGCCACCGGCACCCACCAGAACCGCTTCGAGCGCGACGCGTTCGCCACCCTGTACGAGGACCGCCTCTCGCAGCTGTGGTCGGTGGAGAACCGGCTGTGCTTCGGCCGCCTGGACCTGCGCGAGGGCACCGAGGACCCCCGCCGCTACGTCGGGCGCCTGGGCCTGGCCGACGACCGCGGCGAGCAGCTGCTGGTGGACTGGCGCGCCCCGGCCGCCCAGGACTTCTACCAGGCCACCGCCGCCGCCCCCCGCGACGTGGTGCGCCGCCGGCACCTGCTCACCAGGGGCCGGCACGTCACCGCCGTCGACGACGAGGTGCTCGTGGCCGCCGGCGGCGAGCGCACCACCGGCGACGCCGCGCTGCTGGCCGCCGTCACCGCCCCGCGCACCGGGCGCATGACCGACATCGTCGCCACCATCCAGGCCGAGCAGGACCGGGTGATCCGCGCCTCCGAGCGCGGCGTGCTCGTCGTGCAGGGCGGGCCGGGCACCGGCAAGACCGCCGTGGCGCTGCACCGCACCGCCTACCTGCTCTACACCCACCGCGACCGCCTGGCCCGCAGCGGCGTGCTGCTGCTCGGGCCCAGCCCGGTGTTCCTGCGCTACGTGGAGCAGGTGCTGCCGGCGCTGGGCGAGACGGGCGTGGTGACGATGACGCTCGGCGAGCTGTTCCCCGGCGTGGTCGCCCGCGGCGCCGACGGCCCGCGCGCGGCGCGCGTGAAGGGCTCGTCGGTCATGGTCGAGGTGCTGGGGGCGGCCGTGGCCGCCCGCCAGCGGGTGCCGGAGGCGCCGCTGCGCCTGGACCTGGACGGCACGCCGCTGGTGCTGCGCCCCGAGGCCGTGGCCTCCGCGCGCACCCGCGCCCGCCGCAGCCGCAAGCCGCACAACGCCGCGCGCGTGCTGTTCGTGCGCGAGGTGCTCAACACCCTGGTGCAGCAGCTGGCGCGCGGGCGCGGGGTGGACCTGGCCGAGGAGCGCGAGGACCTGCTCACCGAGCTGCGCGAGTCGGTCGACGTGCGCCGCGAGGTGAACCTGTGCTGGATGCCGCTGACGCCGCAGAAGGTGCTCGCCGCGCTGTACCGCAACCCCGAGGTGCTGCGCCGGGCCGCCCCGCAGCTCTCGCGCGCCGACCGCGACGCCCTGCGGCGCGAGCGGCCGGAGGCGTGGAGCGAGGCGGACGTGCCGCTGCTGGACGAGCTGGCCGAGCTGCTCGGGCCGCTGGAGGAGCGCGGCTCCTCCGAGGCGGCGCGCAGCGCCGACCGCGAGCAGCAGCTCGCCTACGCCCGCAAGGTGCTGGAGGACTTCGAGGCCTCCGGGGTGGGCAACCCGCTGGTGACGCCGGAGCTGCTGGCCGACCGCTTCGCCGTGGACGGGCCCACCGGCACGGTGGCCGAGCGCGCCGCCGCGGACCGCACCTGGGCGTACGGGCACGTCGTGGTCGACGAGGCGCAGGAGCTGTCGGCGATGGCGTGGCGGCTGGTGGAGCGGCGCTGCCCGGCGCGCTCGATGACCCTCGTGGGCGACGTGGCGCAGACCTCCAGCCCCGCCGGCGCGCGCAGCTGGGCCGAGGCCCTCAAGCCCGTGGTCGACGACCGCTGGCGGCTGGAGGAGCTCACCGTCAACTACCGCACCCCCGCCCGGATCGCCCGGGTCGCCGCCGACGTGCTGCGCGCGGCGGGCATCGACGCGCGCCCGCCCACGCCGGTGCGCGAGGGCGAGCACGAGCCGGCGGCCGTGCGCCTGGCCGGCCCGGACGACGCCGCGGGCGTCGTGGACGCCGTGCGCGGGGTCGCCGGCGCGCTGGAGGAGGGCCGCGTCGCGGTGATCACCGCGCACGAGGACGGTCCGCTGGGCTCGGACGCCCTGCGCGCGGCGGTCTCCCGGGCCCTGCCGCCGGGGTCGGTGGCCGCCTCCCCCGACGACCTGGACGCCGAGGTGAGCGTGCTGGACGTCCAGCGCGCCAAGGGCCTGGAGTTCGACGTGGTGGTGCTGGTGGAGCCGGCGGAGGTGCTGCGCCGCCCGCGCGGGGCCAACGACCTGTACGTGGCGCTCACGCGCGCCACCCAGCGGCTGCTGGTGCTGCACGCGCAGGACCTGCCGGCGTCGATGGCCGCGGTGGTCCCGGCGGCGCCGGGCGCCCGGGGCTGACCGGCGCCGGCGGCCGGCGTGGCGGGATCCGGTGCACCCGTGGCCGTTCCGGCCCTCGTCGGCGCCGCCACCGGCGGGCAGGCTGCGGTGCCGTGAGCACCGAGACCGCAC
>NZ_JAAALM010000111.1 GCF_009906395.1 Kineococcus indalonis | reverse complement strand
GCGCTGCGCCGACCGGGTGACGGGCCGGTGCGCGCGAGGGCCGGACCGGGCCGGGGGCGCGGGCTGGCAGGATGGGCCCGCACCCGGCCCGCGGCGCGGGCCCGGTGGCCCTCCCGGGTGGTGTAACGGCAGCACGGCGGGTTTTGGTCCCGTCCAGTAGGGGTTCGAATCCTCTCCCGGGAGCGGAGCGGGGTGGTCGGCCGGGCGCGACCGGCCCGTTATCCTCGGCCCTGGGTCGACCTCCCGGCCCGGCCTCCGACGCCCCGAGCCCGCGAGGAGCGCGCCCCGCGTGAGCACCCCTGGAAACCCCGTCGTCACCGCACCCGCGGACCCCCCCGCCGAGACCTCCCCCGCCGCCGTGGTGGTGCTGGCCGCCGGCGAGGGCACCCGCATGAGGTCCGCCCTGCCGAAGGTCCTGCACCCCCTCGGCGGCCGGCCGCTGCTCGGGCACGCGCTCGCCGCCGCCCGCGCCACCGGCCCCGGGCACCTGGTCGTGGTGCTGCGCCACCAGGCCGAGCGGGTCGCCGAGGCGGTGCGCGCCGCCGACGCCGGGGTCCTGGTCGCCCTGCAGGACGAGGTGCCCGGCACCGGGCGCGCCGTGCGGTGCGGCCTGGACGCCCTGCCGCAGGACCTCGCCGGCACCGTCGTGGTCACCTACGGGGACGTGCCGCTGCTGTCGGCGCCCACCCTGCGCCGCCTGGTCGCCACCCACGCCGCCGGCGGCAACGCGATGACCGTGCTGACCGCCGAGCTGGAGGACCCCACCGGCTACGGGCGGGTGCTGCGCGACGCGCACGGCGTGAGCGCCATCGTGGAGCAGAAGGACGCCACCGCCGAGCAGCGCGCGGTGCGCGAGGTGAACTCGGGCGTGTACGCCTTCGACGCCGCCGCGCTGCGCTCGGCGCTGGCCCGCGTGGGCCGCGACAACGCCGCCGGCGAGGTGTACCTGACGGACGTGCTGGGGCTGCTGCGCGCCGACGGGCTGCGCGTGGAGGCGCTGGCCGTGCACGACGTGTGGGAGATCCGCGGCGTCAACGACCGCGCGCAGCTGGCCGAGCTGGCCGCCGAGGCCAACGCGCGCACCCTGCACCGCTGGATGCTCGCCGGCGTGAGCGTCGTGGACCCGCGCACCACCTGGGTGGACGCCGACGTGGAGCTGGAGGCCGACGCGACGCTGCTGCCGGGCGTGCAGCTGCACGGGCGCACCCGCGTGGCCGCCGGCGCCGTCGTGGGCCCCGACTGCACCCTCACCGACGTGGAGGTCGGTGCCGGGGCGGTCGTGGAGCGCACCCACGGCAGCTCCGCGGTCGTGGGCGCCGGCGCGCACGTGGGGCCCTTCGCGTACCTGCGCCCGGGCACCCGCCTGGGCGAGGACGGCAAGATCGGCACGTTCGTCGAGACGAAGAACGCCGAGATCGGCCGCGGCTCGAAGGTGCCGCACCTGTCCTACGTCGGCGACGCCACGATCGGGGAGCACTCGAACATCGGCGCCGCCTCCGTCTTCGTCAACTACGACGGGGTCAACAAGGCCCGCACCACCATCGGCGACCACGTGCGCATGGGCTCGGACACCATGTACGTCGCGCCGGTGAACGTCGGCGACGGCGCCTACTCCGGCGCCGGCACCGTCGTCCGCAAGGACGTCCCCGCCGGGGCGCTGGCCATCAGCGTGGCGCCGCAGCGCAACGTCGAGGGCTGGACGGTCCGCAACCGCCCCGGCACCGCCGCCGCCGAGGCGGCGCTGCGCGCGGGCGCACGGGCGGCGCGGGACGCCGGCAGCACGGGCACCACCAAGGGCACCGGGGCCACCACCGAGGGCAGGGAGACACAGCGATGACCGGCATCACCACGCAGGGCGAGAAGCGCATGGTGCTCATCTCCGGGCGCGCGCACCCGCAGCTCGCGCAGGAGGTGTCGGCGGCGCTGGGGGCGGAGCTGGTGCCCACGAGCGCCTACGACTTCGCGAACTCCGAGATCTACGTGCGCTTCGAGGAGAGCGTGCGCGGCGCCGACGCGTTCGTCATCCAGAGCCACACCGCGAACGTCAACCAGTGGATCATGGAGCATCTGATCATGGTCGACGCGCTGAAGCGGGCCTCCGCCAAGCGCATCACCGTGGTCGCGCCGTTCTACGGCTACGCCCGCCAGGACAAGAAGGGCCGCGGGCGCGAGCCGATCTCCGCGCGCCTGGTGGCGGACATGTTCAAGACCGCCGGCGCGGACCGGCTGATGTCGGTGGACCTGCACACCGCGCAGATCCAGGGCTTCTTCGACGGCCCCGTCGACCACCTGTGGGCGCTGCCGATCCTGGCCGACTACGTCGGCAAGCGGGTCGACCGCTCGAACCTGACGATCGTGTCCCCGGACGCCGGCCGCGTGCGCGTGGCCGACCTGTGGTCCGACCGCCTGGGCGCCCCGCTGGCGATCATCCACAAGCGCCGCGACCCCAACGTGCCCAACCAGGTGAAGGTGCACGAGGTCGTCGGAGACGTCGAGGGCCGCACCTGCGTGCTCGTCGACGACCTCATCGACACCGCCGGCACGATCGTGCAGGCCGCCGAGGCGCTGAAGGCCAACGGGGCCTCCGACGTCATCGCCACCGCCACCCACGCGGTGCTCTCGGGCCCGGCGGTGGACCGGCTGAAGAACTCCCCGATCTCCGAGCTGGTGGTCACCAACACCCTGCCGATCACCGAGGAGAAGAACTTCCCGCAGCTGACGACGCTGTCGATCGCCCCGCTGCTGGCCCGCGCGATCCGCGAGGTGTTCGACGACGGCTCGGTCACGAGCCTCTTCGACGGCCACAGCTGACCGTCCCGCTCCCCAGCGGCACCGGGCCGCCCCGCGCACGCGCGGGGCGGCCCGCGCGCGTTCAGCGGCGGTGCCGGCTCCCGGTAGAGTGGGGTCCGGTTGCCTCGGCGAGGGACGACGCGGGTCCAGCACCCGGTCCTCCGTGATCGACGCGGTGGGCGCGGTGTCGTGCCCTCCCGGGGTCTGCGTGAACACCCACGACCCGAGGAGGGCCCCAGTGGCCGAGACCCAGCTGTCCGCCGAGAAGCGCACCGAGTTCGGCAAGGGCGCCGCCCGCCGCATCCGCCGCGCCGACAAGATCCCCGCCGTCGTCTACGGCCACGGCGAGGCCCCGCTGCACGTGACCCTGCCGGGCCACGACACGATGATCGCGCTGCGCCACGCCAACGCGCTCTTCGACATCGAGCTGGAGGGCGAGCGCCACCTGACGCTGCCCAAGGACGTCCAGCGCGACCCGGTCAAGGGCTTCATCGAGCACGTCGACCTGCTCGTCGTGCGCCGCGGCGAGAAGGTCACCGTGGACGTCGCCCTGGCCCTGACCGGCGAGGCCGACGCGAACACCATCGTCAACCAGGAGCTGACGACGCTGTCCGTCGAGGCCGAGGCCACCCACCTGCCCGAGACCCTCGAGGTCTCCGTCGAGGGCCTCGAGGCGGGCGCGCAGATCGCCGCCGGCGACGTGACCCTGCCCGCCGGCGCCACCCTGGCCGGCGACCCCGAGCAGCTCGTCGTCGTCGTGCAGGCCGCCGCCAGCGCCGCGCAGGTCGAGGCGGAGCTGCAGTCCCTCGAGGCCGAGGCCGGCATCGTGCGCGAGGAGAGCCACTCCGACGACCAGGGCGGCGAGTCCTCGGGCTCCTCGGAGCCCACCGGCTCCACCGAGTCCTGACCCGGCCCCGCAGCACCGGGGGACCGCGGTGAGCGACGCGTGGCTCGTCGTCGGGCTGGGCAACCCCGGCCCCGAGTACGAGCGCACCCGGCACAACGTCGGGCAGGTGGTCCTCGCCGAGCTGGCGGGCCGCGCGTCCACCCCGTTCAAGCGCCACCGCACCGGTGCCCGGGTCGCCGAGGTGCGCCTGGGCACCGGGCCCGGCGGGGTGCCCGGGCCGCGCGCGGTGCTGGCCGCGCCCACCTCGTACATGAACCTCTCCGGCGGCCCCGTCGCCGGGCTGGCCAAGTACTACGACGTGCCGCTGGAGCGCCTCGTCGTCGTCCACGACGAGCTGGACGTGCCCTTCGGCGCCGTGCGCCTCAAGCGCGGCGGCGGCGAGGGCGGCCACAACGGCCTGCGCTCGATCTCGCAGTCGCTGCGCGGCAAGGACTACGCGCGCGTGCGCGTGGGCATCGGCCGCCCGCCCGGCCGGCAGGACCCGGCGGACTTCGTGCTCAAGGAGTTCTCCACCGTCGAGCGCAGGGAACTGCCGTTCCTGGTCTCCGACGCCGCCGACGCCGTGGAGCAGCTCGTGCTGGAGGGGCTCGAAGCCGCCCAGCAGCGCTTCCACGCCGCCGGCTGACCCGCCGCGGCCCGGCCGGCGCCCGGTGCGGGCAGGGGCCCGGGGTTCCTCGAGGAACCCCAGGCCCCTGCCCGCACCGCCACCCCGCGGGGTGGTCCGTCAACCCCGCCGCGAGACGAGGAGGTTGACGATCCGGTAGCCCAGGATGCGCTGGAACTGGTGCAGGCCGGCGGGCCAGCCGAACGGGCTGTGCACCACCAGCGTGCGCACCCCGGAGGCGATGACCTCCTCGACCATGCGGGTGTGCAGGGCGTAGCGCGCGTCGCTGGAGGCGCGGTCGTCGACGCTGACCAGGAAGCGCAGCATGGCGACCTCGGCGTCGATGAGGACCAGCCCGAGGGCCACGAGGTCGCCGTCCGCGGAACGCGCCTCGAACCAGCGCGGGTGCTGCCCCTGCAGGCTCTCGTGCCCGGTGAAGTCGCCGTCGAGGGCGACGGTGAGCTCCTGCAGCGCCGAGGAGCGCTCCTGCGCGGTGAGCAGCTCGGTGCAGCGCAGGCCGGCCTTCTTGGCGTGGTTCAGGCCGGTGCGCAGCGCCTGCCGGGACCGCCCGCGCAGGTGCTCCTGCAGGGTGTCCGGCAGGGTCAGCACCGCCTGCGCCGGCCGGGGCAGCGCGACGCCGGCGACGGTCCTGCTGAGGAACCCCCACACCTCCTCGCCCGCGGGGGAGGAGGACACCGCGACCCGCTCGCGCGGCAGGAGGGCCAGCAGCCGCACGGCGCGCGCGGAGTCGTCGGCGCGGCGCACGGCGGTGGCCAGGCGGGTGAGCCCGCCGGGCGCGCTCTGCACCTCGGCGAGGTAGCGGGCCACCCGCGCGAACTCCGCGCCGCCGAACTGCAGGGCCGCGGGGTCCTCGCGCAGCGGGGCCAGGTCCCGCAGCGTCGACAGCGCCTCGCGCCACACCGCGACCGCGCCGCGGCGCGGCGCGGCCTGCACCGGTGCGGCGCCGTCGCGGGCGGGTGCGCCGGCAGCGGCGGCGGTGTCCGGCGCGGCGCTCGTGCCGCCGTGCGTGGTGTGCGTGGTCCTGTCGACCGCCTCGGTGAGAGGCATCGCGATCTTCACAGTCGTTCCCCCCGGTCCCTTTCCACGGGACCCGTCGCGCCGCTGCGCCCCCTGGCGCCGCCGGCTGGTCCACCTTCTTCCCCGTGCGCTGCCCCCGCGGGGGTGGTCGTCACCCCGGGCAGGGGCACGCGCGACCGGAGGAGCCCCGGTGCCGTGCGTCGTGCAGCGTGCGCTCGCCGCGCATCCCGTTCCCCCGTGCTCGGTCCCCGGGCGCGGAGCGCCGACGGCGGTGCGCGACGGCACCGGCTCGGGACCCCCGCCCGCGCTCACCCCCCAGCGAGCGCAGAGATCTTCTCACAGAGCGGGTCGAGCGCAGGTGAATACCGGGCGAAGACCCCCCGCAGGAGGCAGTCCGCTGCGCCGCACGGGTGAGCGGCGGCCCGCGGTGCTCGCGCTGGAGGCGCCCGGCGCTCAGGTGACCGCGCCTGCCCGGGGTGCGGGGCGGGTGCCCAGGCGCGCCACGGCCTCGGCGTAGCCGGCGTCCCAGCCCAGGTGCCAGAACCAGTTGCCCACGCCGGCGCGGTCGCGCACCAGCGCCGCGCGCGCCAGCGCCCGCGCGCCCCGCTCGAGCGACCCGCGGGGGCGCGGCGGGCTCGGCCAGTGCTCGGCGTAGCGGTCCACCAGCCCCGCCAGCCCGCGGCCGTAGTGCTGCGCCTGGCGCCGCAGGGCGGTGAGGTCCGCGCGCAGCCGGTAGTGCACGACCGCCCCCGGCTCCCACGCGGGGTGGACGCCCTGCTGCAGGCGCAGGCGGTACGCGTAGTCGTTGTCGTCACCGGTGAGCAGGTCCTCGTCGAAACCCCCGACCGCCTCGTGCACGGACCGGCGCACCCCCAGGTTCGCGCCGATGACGTACGGCCACGGCGGGCCGCCCTCGGAAGCCAGGTCCGGCAGCCCGTCCTGCATGGGCCGGCCCCGCACGGCGGAGGCCCAGGAGGGGTTCAGCAGGTCGTACTCCAGCGGGCCGCCCACGTAGGCGTGCCGCTGCAGCGCCGAGGCCATGGCGTCGGCCCAGCCGGGCGCGACGACGTCGTCGGCGTCGCAGACCGCGATCGCCTCGTGGGTGGCCGCGGCGATGCCGGTGTTGCGCGCGAAGCACACCCCGGGGCGCGCGGAGGCGTCCACCACGCGCACGCCGGGGTGCTCGCGCGCGAAGTCCCGCACCACGTCCGCGGTGCCGTCGGTGCTGCCGTTGTCGGCCACCACGACCTCCAGCGGGACCCCCGCCCCGGCCGTGACCGCGCTGAGCTGCCGGCGGATCGTGGCCGCCCCGTCCTTGACGGGCACCACCACGGACAGGCCCTCCCCGGGCTGCGGGGGCTTCACCGCGCGCCGGCCGGGACGGGCCGCGCGGCGCGGGCGGCGATCTGGACGGGCAGGAGCACGGCGGCATTGTGCCACCCGGTGCCCGGGCGCACCGGTTCTCGCGGGGACCACCCACCCGGGTGCCCGGGTTCGTCGCGCACGGTCTACGAACAATGACCGGACGGTAGAGTCTGGCCGGTCGAGGCCGAGCCGCCGACACCACCGACGTCGACCCCGCCAGGAGCGTGACCCCTTGAGCCAGAACCCCTCCCCGCCCCCGGCGCCGTGGTCGGGGACCGAGCGGCCGCTCAAGGTGCTGCACCTGCTCAACGACGTCGCCGACCTCGGCAACGGGATCAACAACTCCACCGTCGACCTCGCCTGCGCGCAGCGCGAACTCGGCCACGAGGTCCACGTCGCCAGCGCGGGCGGGGAGCAGGTGGCCGTCCTGGAGGCCGAGGGCGTCGTCCACCACCTCATCGACCAGCAGCGCACGCCGGCGTCCATCGCCCGGGCCGCGGCGGGGTTCCACCGCCTCGTGCGCCGGGTGCGCCCGGACGTCGTGCACGTGCACAACCTCACCGGCGCCGTGCTCGCCGGAGCGCGCTGGCCGCGCCCCTACGCCCTCGTGGCGACCCTGCACCTGGAGGAGAAGCGCGGGGTGCGGGCCATGGCCCTGGCCGACCGCGTCATCGCCTTCCACGGCTCCGCACGCCTGCCCTCCCTGCGCCCGGGGCGCTGGCGCGAGCTGGACGTGGTCCGGCAGGGGATCCTCGGCGGGGCCCGCTCGCGCACCGCCGTCGGCGAGGCGCCCGACGTGCACCACCCCGCCGTCGTCACGGTGTGCGGCATGTACGAGCACAAGGGCGTCTTCGACCTGCTGGAGGCCTTCGGGACGGTCCTGCCCGACTGCCCCGACGCCCACCTGTACTTCGTCGGCGACGGCCCGGACCGCGGGCGCCTGGAGCAGGCGGTGGCCGCCACGCCCCACGCCGACCGGGTGCACGTCGTCGGCTTCCACCCGCGCCCGGCCCCGTGGCTGCGCGCCGCCGACGTCTTCGTCCTGGCCTCGCGCCGCGAGGTGGCCGCGCTCGTGCTCGCCGAGGCCCGCGCCGCCGGCCTGGCCCCCGTCGCCACCCGGGCCGGGGGCATCCCCACCCTCGTCGAGGACGGCGTGTCCGGGCTGCTGTCCGAGCCCGGCGACGTGCCGGCGCTGGCGGCCAACCTGCGCCGCATGCTGCTCGACGAGGTGCTGCGCAAGGAGCTGGAGGGGCACGCCGTGGAGGGCCTGGAGGACCTGGGGATCCGCCGCTTCGCCGGCGACCTCGTCGTCCCCGACCCCGCGCCGTCAGCGCGCGGCGACGGTGGTGCGGTCGCGCACGGGCTCCTCCGCGCGGGTGTGCTGCGCCGGCGGGCGCGGCGCGAGGACCGCGTGCGAGCGCACGCCCCAGCGGTCGGTGGTCTCCAGGGCGGTCTCCACGTCGCGGCGCGAGGAACCGCGCTGCGTGCCCACGAGAAGCACCGCGCCGGCGGCGCGGGCGTAGGCGGTGGCCGGGAACGGCTGGGCGCTGATCAGCGGGGGAGCGACGACGATCACCGCGTTGACCTCGTTGAACAGCAGCTTCAGCGTGGACTCCACCTCGGCGTTCGTGGCGCTCCACACGCGCAGCGGCTTGGAGCCGGCCTCCAGCACGCGCACCGCGTCGGCGCGCGGCACCGCCACGACGCCCGGGGCGGTGGTGCCCTCGATGAGGTCGCTCAGGCCGGGGCGCCGGGAGAAGTCGTCCAGCAGCACCAGCGCCACGGAGACGCCCGCGCGCGAGAGGGTGCCGGCCGTCTCCTCGGCCACCGCGCGCGCCGTCGCGGCGTCGTCGGGGGTGCAGCCGGCCACGACGACCGCCTGGCCGTCGGTGCCGCCCGCGGTCACCAGCTGGCGGTGCACCGCCACGAGGGTGGAGGCGTGCTCCTCCGAGCCCTGGCCGGGGTGCTGCGGGGCCAGCCAGGTGGAGCGGTCGGCGGCCGCGGAGTCCTCCAGGTCCGCGCGGCGGCGCAGCCGCGCGTTCATGCGCGCCGCGGCGACGGCCGCCGCGACGCCGATCGCGCCGCCGACCAGGACGCCGAGCACGATGAGCACCGGCGGGGTCGGGAAGCCGGCCACCTCGGGCAGGTTGGCCTCCTCCACCACGCGCAGCTGCAGCGAGGCGGTGCCGTCGCTGCGGGCCTCGAGCTGGCCGGCGCGCTGGATCAGCAGCGTCGCGGCGGTGTCCGCCTCGGTCTGCGCCAGCCGCGCCGTGGACGCCTCGGCCGTGATGGCCAGCAGCACGGTGTTGTCGCGGATCTGCGCGGACAGCTCCGGCGCGGTGGCCGCGCCGGTGGCGTCGCGCACCGCGCGCTCGAAGGCCTCGCCCTGCACCAGCTCCGCGTAGGTCTGGGCGCGCTGCTCGACGAACGTCGAGGAGTTCAGCACGTCGCTGGCGGTGGCGTCCGGCGCCAGGGAGACGTAGACCTGCGTGGTCGAGGCGTACGCGCGCGGCACCACCGCGGCGGCGGCGGCACCGGCCCCGAGGCCGACCAGCGCGCACAGCAGGACCACCCACCACCTGCGCCGCAGTGCCTGCAGCATCGTCGTTCCCACTGTCCTACCACTCTCCTGCTCATCGGGGTTGCTGTGCGTTCGGTGCGGCCCGCCGGGGTGCGCGGGGCCGGGCGGGGGGAGGG
>NZ_JAAALM010000110.1 GCF_009906395.1 Kineococcus indalonis | reverse complement strand
CCACGGGCTCCGGCGCCGCGGCCACCACCGCCGACTACCTGGGCCTGACGGGCCCGGACGGCGTGTGGAGCGCGCTCGGCGGTGCCGCCGGCGCCGGCCGCGGCGTCGTCGTCGCCGACCTGGACACCGGCCTGTGGCCCGAGCACCCCTCCGTGGCCGGGCGGCCGCTGGGCAGCGCGCCCGCCGCGGGCGACGAGCACACCCCGTACCGCACCGCCTCCGGGCAGGTGCGCATGACCAAGAACGACGGCGGCACGTTCACCGGCACCTGCGAGACCGGTGACGGCTGGGAGGCCGCCGACTGCACCACCAAGGTCGTCGGCGCCCGGGCGTTCTCGGCCGGCTTCACCGCCGGCAACGGCCCCCTGGCCGAGACCGAGTCGCCCAGCGCCCGCGACACCGACGGGCACGGCACCCACACCGGCACCACCGCCGTCGGCCTGACCGGCGTGCGCGCCGGCATCGACGGCGCCGACTTCGGCGAGACCACCGGCGTGGCGCCGGCCGCCGCCCTGGCCGTCTACAAGGTGTGCTGGGCCGCCGCCAGCGGCGACGAGGGGTGCGCGAACTCCGACCTCGTCGCCGCCATCGACGCCGCGGTCGCCGACAACGTCGACGTCATCAACTTCTCCATCGGCGGCGGCGCCGCCACCAACGTCGTGGACCCGGTGGAGCTGGCGTTCCTGTCCGCCGCCTCGGCGGGCATCTTCGTCTCCGCCTCGGCCGGCAACTCCGGCCCGGCCGCCTCCACCCTCGACCACGCCAGCCCCTGGCTGACCACGGTCGGCGCGGCCACCTCCGTGCTGCGCGAGGGCACCGTGCGCCTGGGCGACGGGCGCCGCTTCGTCGGCGCCAGCTTCAACGCCACGCCGCTGCCGCGCTCCCCGCTGGTGCTGAGCACCGCCGTCGCCGCGAAGGGCGCTGAGGCCGCCGACGCGCAGCTGTGCCAGGCCGGCTCCCTGGACCCGGCCAGGGCGGCGGGGAAGATCGTCGTGTGCGACCGCGGCGGCAACGGCCGCGTGGAGAAGTCCGCCGAGGTCGAGCGCGCCGGCGGCGTCGGCATGGTCCTGGTCAACCCCGCCGAGAACAGCCTCGACGCCGACCAGCACCACGTGCCCACCGTCCACCTGGACACCGCCGCGGGCGCGGCCGTGAAGGCGCACGCCCGCAAGAAGGGCGCCACCGCCTCCCTGGAGGTGGGCAACACCACCGGCAGGGCCACGCCCACCCCGCAGGCGGCCGGGTTCTCCTCGCGCGGCCCGACGTTCGTCAACGAGGGCGACGTCCTCAAGCCCGACGTCTCCGCGCCGGGCGTCAGCGTGCTCGCCGGCTACTCCCCGCGGGCCAGCACCTCCGGCGACCTGTTCGCCCCCGCCTCGGGCACCTCCATGGCCGCCCCGCACGTGACGGGCCTGGCGGCGCTGTACTTCACCGCCCACCCGCAGTGGTCCCCGATGGCCGTGAAGTCCGCGCTGATGACCACCGCGCGCGACCTCGTGGGCGCCGACGGCGCCCCGGACCGCGACCCCTTCGCCGGCGGCGCCGGGTTCGTGGACCCCACCCGCATGCTCGAGCCGGGACTGGTCTACGACTCCGGCCCGCTGCAGTGGCTGCAGTACCTGGAGGGCTCCGGCGTCGACACCGGCACCGGCGTCGAGGCGGCCGACCCCAGCGAGCTGAACCAGGCCTCCATCGCCGTCGGCGACCTCACCGGCACCCGCACCCTCACCCGCAGCGTCACCGCCACCACGGCCGGGCTGTACCACGGCACCGCCTCGGTGCCCGGCTTCGACGTGCGGGTGTCCCCGAGCCTGCTGGTGATGGGCGCCGGGCAGACGAAGGAGTTCGAGGTCACGCTCACCCGCACCGGCGCCCCGCTGGAGCAGTGGGCCACCGGGTCGCTGACCTGGAAGGGCGCGGACCTCACCGTGCGCTCCCCGATCGCCGTGTTCCCCGAGACCGTCGCCGCCCCCGGCGAGGTGCGCCTCACCGGGGCCTCCGGCTCGCAGGACGTCACCGTCACCGCCGGCCTGAGCGGTCGCCTGGACCTGACGGCGGCCGGCCTGGCCGCCGGGCGCGCCTCCACCGGCAGCGCCGCCACCGGGCAGGAGGCGACGACGCGCGTGGAGGTGCCGCGGGGCACCGTGCTCTCCCGCTTCGACGTCGTCGCCGACGACCGCGAGGCCGACCTGGACCTGGTCCTGTACCGGGTCCAGGGCGGCCAGGAGGTGCCGGTGGCCACCTCGGCCACCTCCGCCGCCGACGAGCGCGTCACCGCGGTCCTGGAGCCCGGCACCTACGTCGTGGGCGTCACCACCTTCGCCGCGGCGCCGGGCAGGACGTCGGCCGGCTACCGGCTGACCGACTTCCAGGTGCCCGCCACCGGCGGTGCCGGCTCGTTCACCGCCACCCCGGACCCGCTGCCGGTGCAGCTGGGCCGCGAGGCGACGTACGCGCTGTCCTGGGAGGGCCTGGACCCCGCGCGCCCGCACCTGGGCGCCGTCTTCTACGGCGGGTCCACGACCCCCACGGTGGTCTCGGCGGGCTGAGCCCGGCGCACCGCCCGCCGCACGCACGACGGCCGTCGCACCCCACCGGGTGCGGCGGCCGTCGTGCGTGCCGGCCCGCGGCGGGTGGCACAGTGGGCGCGTGGCTCAGCGCAGGAACCCCCGCCCCCGGCAGGCGCCCCCGCCGGTGGCCGTGCCCGACCCGGCCGTGCCCGACCCGGCCGTGCCCGACCCGGCCGTGCAGGGCCCGACGTCCACCGGGGCCATCGCCGCGACCATCGCCGCCGGGCTGGCCCTGCTGGTCTCGACGGCCTACTTCCCGCTGTCGATCGTGATGGCCGCGGTGGTGCTGGTGCTGTCCGTGCGCGCCCTGGTGCGCCGCGCCCCGCACCGCGGCTGGTGGACGGCGGCCAACGTGCTCGGCGGCATCGCCCTGGCCAGCTCCGTGCTGGGGGCGGTGCTCGTGCTGGGCGCGCGGTGAGCGCCGCGCCGGGCGGGGCGCCGGACGGGGCGCCGCTGGTGCTGGCGCTGGCGCTGGACGCGCAGGACCAGCGGCGCCTGGACGAGCTGCGCCGCCGGCACTTCCCGCCCGAGCGGCTCCAGGTCGGCGCGCACGTCACCCTCTTCCACGCCCTGCCCGGTGAGCAGCGCGCGGCGGTGCTGGAGGCGGTGACCGAGGCGTGCCGCCGCCCCGCCTTCGACGTGCGGGTGGCCGGTGCGCGCTCGCTGGGGCGCGGGGCGGCGCTGGTGCTGCGCTCGGCGGAGCTGGACGCGCTGCGCGCCGACCTCGCCGGGCGGTTCGCGCCGTGGCTGACGCGGCAGGACGCGCAGCGCTTCTCCGCGCACGTCACCGTGCAGAACTTCGTGACCCCGCAGCGGGCCCGCGAGACCGTCGAGCTGCTGTCGGCGGAGCTGTCCGCGCAGCCCGACCCGGACCCGCTGCGCGCCACCGGCGTGGAGGTGCACCGCTACCTGGGCGGCCCGTGGGATCTGCTGGAGGTCGTGCCCCTCGCCTGAGCGCTCGGCGGGCGCGCGGCGCCGGCGCCGGGCAGGGTGTCCCCGTGGCCCTCCAGGAGCAGTCCACCGCCCCGTCCCCGCTGCGCCGCGCGGCCTGGCTGGGGGTGCTCGTCGCCGGCGTCCTGGCCTACCTCGTGGTGCTGCGGGTGATGGTCGACACGCGCAACCTGACGTTCTTCCCCTCGCTGCTGCTGCTGGGCTCGGCCACCGTGCCGCTGGCGGTGCTGGTGTTCGCCGAGAGCGGCGGGCGCAGCATCCCCGTGCGCGCCTGGGTGGTGGTGGCCACGGCCGTGGCCGGCGGGGTCGTGGGCACCGTCACCGCCGGCGTGCTGGAGTACCGGGCGCTGCTGGAGCTCGGCCCGGCCTCGGTGCTGCTGGTGGGCGTCATCGAGGAGGCCGCCAAGCTCGTGGTGCCGCTGGTGGTGCTGCTGCTCACCCGCCCGCGCGACGCGCGCGGCGGCATCGTCGTGGGCATCGCCTCGGGCACCGGCTTCGCCGTGCTGGAGACGATGGGCTACGGCTTCCAGGCCCTGCTCAGCGCGGGCAGCGTGGCGGCGGTGGACCAGACGCTGCAGCTGCGGGCGCTGCTCTCCCCGGCCGGGCACGTGGCCTGGACGGGGTTCGTGGTCGCGGCGCTGTGGCGCACCACCGCCTCGCCCTCGCGCGGGCGGGCGGTGGCCGGCTTCGCGGGCGCCTTCGCCCTGGCGGTGGTGCTGCACACCGTGTGGGACCTGGGCACCAGCCTGACGGTGCACGTCGCCGTGGTCGTGGTGAGCGTGGTGCTGCTGCTGGTGCTGGTGCACCGCGCCCACGTGCGCCCGCAGCTGCGCGCCGCCCGGCTCAGCGCGCCGGCGCTGCGCTGAGGGTGCGCACCACCGCGGCCAGCGAGCCGTCGTCGCCGACGTTGCCGGCGAACACCACGTAGGGGGTCCCGGCGGCGGGCCCGCCGACCGGTTCCCACAGCGAGACGATCCCCGGCAGCAGCGGGCCGCGCACCAGCGCCCGCCGGATGCCCAGGCCGTGGGCGGCGACGTCGCTGGAGGTGATGCCGCCCTTGGCGACCACGAAGCGCGGCGGGTGCGCGGCCAGAACGCGCCGCACGGTGGCCACGACGGCGGCGGACACGCGCCGGGAGATCGCCAGGGACTGCGCGGGGTCGTCGGCGCGCTGCAGCACGCGGCTGGTGTGCAGCACGACGTCGCCGTCGGCGAGCAGCGCGGCCGCCTCGCCGGCGACCTCGCGCACGTGCTCCTCCGCGCCCCCGCCCAGCAGGCGGGGCACGTCCAGCACGAGGGAGCGCACGTCGGGCCGGTCGGCCTGCAGCGCGGCGAGCTGGCGGCTGGTCAGGCCCACGTGCGAGCCGACGACGACGAGCCCGCCGCCGGGGCGCGCGCCGTGGCGGAACACCTCCGCCGCGCTCAGGGGGGCGCGCACCTCCTGGCCGGTGCGGGCGCGCACGAACGGCGGGCCCACCCGGTGCAGCAGCTCCTTGCCGGCGGCCTCGGCCTCGACCAGGCCCAGGGCCAGCAGGCGCAGGTCGTCCTCGCCCACCGCGTCGGCCACGACGGTGCGCGCGCCGGTGAGCGGGGCCAGGGCGGCGGCCACCGCCGCGGGCCCGGCGCGCAGCAGCGCCAGGTCGAGCACCACGACGTCCTCGGCGCGGGTGCGCCCGCCGGTCTTCTCCGCCACCCAGGCGCGCAGGTCGGAGGAGGAGTAGCCGAAGGTGGCGTCGCGGGCGAACTCGCTCTCGCCCACCGGCAGCAGCCCGTCGGGGGTGCGCAGCAGGTGCACGCCGCCGACGGTGATGCGCCCGGCCTCGGGGAAGGCGGGCACGAGCACCAGCGCGTCCACGGCCCGCCCCCCGCGCCCGGCGACGGTGGAGGCGACCACGTCGGTCTCCAGCGGGAAGTGCCCGCGCAGCGTGGAGTCCCCGCGGCTGACGAAGCGCACCCGGGTGCCGGTGCGCTCGGCGGCGGCCAGCACGGCGGTGACGACCTCGCGGGTGAGGTCGCCGGCCTCGGCGGGCCCCAGGGAGCGGCTGTTGGTGAGCACGTACACGGCCGGGGCGCCCAGGCCCAGCGCCCACGCCACGTCCTCCTCGCCCCAGGCGGTCAGCACCGGCAGGTCGGCGACGGACTGGGTGCCGGTGGGGTCGTCGTCGAGGACGACCAGGACGGTGCCGGTGCCGGCGTGCGCGGCGGCCACGCGCGCGGCCGGCACGGCGACGGGGGCGGGGTAGCCCGACAGCAGGTCGCTCTCGTCCACCGGTGCCTCCTCGCTCGTGGGAGGCCACCCTACGGACCGGCGCGCCTCAGGTCACCAGCCGCTCCAGCAGGGGCAGCTGCGGGCAGGGGTCGTCGGCGTCGCCGAAGTGCCCGGAGGGGCGCACCACGAGGGTGCCGCCGAGGTGCTCGAGCATCTCCAGGCCCTGCTGCGCGTCGCAGCCGTAGGGGTCGCGCACGGAGTTCACGAAGGTGAGCTCGCGCGCGGCGCCGCGCACGAGGTCCCAGTCGTAGCCGGGCCGCAGCACCGGCTCCTCCTCCGCGCCCGGCGGGCGGTGGTACCCGGCGACGAGCACGGCGTGGGCGACGGTGACCCCCCGGCGCCCGAGCTCCTCCAGCAGGGCCAGCAGCAGGGCGGCGCCGCCGGAGTGCCCCACGAGCACGGTGCGCCCGTCGAAGGCGTGCGCGGCCAGCACGCGCGGCAGGAACGTGGCGACCGGCTCGATGTTGGTGCCCGGGTGGTGCGGCACCTCCACCTCCCAGCCGCGCTCGCGCAGCCGCCCGGCCAGCCAGCCGTACCAGCAGGCGCCCGGGTCGGCGCCGGTGCCGTGGAAGACGATCGCCCTGCGTCTCACGGGACCTCCTCGTGGTGGGTTCACCGGTGCCGACCCGGGCGCGCGCCGTTCCTCACCGGCGGGGGCGGGCCTTCAGGTGCGGGGCCCGTGCGCGAACCACACCGCGCTGACGTCCTGCTCACCGTGCCCGGCGGCCAGGGCGGCGGCGAAGTGCTCGTGCACCGCGCGCGCCAGGCCGGCCTCCGAGCCGGCCGACGCGGCCGCGGCCAGGACGAGCTCGAGGTCCTTCGCGCCGCCGCCCAGGCCGAACTGCGGCTCGTGCCGCCCCTCCAGCATCGCCGCGCCCTTGCCCTGCACGTACGGGGAGTCCATCGCCCCGCCGCGCACCGCCTCCAGGAACAGGCGCGGGTCCACGCCGAGGTCGCGCGCCAGGGCCAGGGAGCTCGCCACGCCGTCCACGACGGTGAGCACCCACGCGTTGCAGGCCAGCTTCAGGCGCGAGGCCGCCCCGACCCCGCCCACCCACAGGGTGCGCTGCCCGATGGCGCCGAGCACCGGCTCCAGCAGCGGGCGCAGCTCCTCCTCGCCGCCGGCGAGCACCGTCAGCGCGCCCTGCTCGGCCGGGCCCCTGGTGCCCAGCACGGGGGCGTCGACGAAGCGCACGCCCAGCTCGCCGGCCAGGCGGGCCAGCCGCTCGACGCCCTCGACGCCGACGGTGCTCGTCTGCACCCACACCGCCCCGGGGGCGAACCCCTCCCGGGCGGCGCGCACCGTCTGCTCCACGCTGTCGGCGTCGAAGAGCATCGTCAGCACCACGTCCGCGCCGCGCACCGCGTCGGCGGGGTCCTGCGCCACGCGCGCGCCGACCCCGGCCAGCGGGCGCGCCTTCTCCGGCGAGCGGTTCCACACGCTCAGCGCCAGCCCGGCGGCGGCGAGGTTGCGGGCCATGCCCGCGCCCATCGTGGAGGTGCCCAGCAGGGCGACGGTCGGCTTCGCGGGGTTCCCGGTCACGGGCTCCATGAGGCCACGCGGCGCCCGGGTCCACCAGCTGGGTCCACCAGCCGGGCCCGGAGGGTTCAGGCCCCGGCGGCCGCGCGCACCGCGGGCGGCAGCACCCGCAGCACCTCCTCGACGTCCTCCTCGCGCGTCTCGGGCCCCATCGAGAACCGCACGGCCGTGCGGGCGGTGTCGGGGTCCAGGCCGGTGGCCAGCAGCACGTGCGAGGCGTCCTCGGAACCGGCCGAGCACGCCGAGCCGCTGGAGCACACCACGCCCGCCGCCTCCAGCTCCAGCAGCACCGTCTCCCCGCCCACGCCGGGGAAGCAGAACGAGGCGTGGTGCGGCAGGCGCTGCACGGGGTGGCCGGTCAGGAGCGCGTGCGGCACGGCGTCCAGCACGCCGGCCACCAGCCGGTCGCGCAGCGCGGCCAGCCGGGCGCTCTCCTCCTCGCGCGCGGCCTCGGCCAGCCCCAGGGCCACGGCCGTGCCGACGGCGCCGGCCACGTCCACCGTGCCCGAGCGCCGGCCGAGCTCCTGCCCGCCGCCGTGCACCACCGCCTCCAGCGGCACCGAGCCGCGCACGAACAGGACCCCGTTCCCGCGCAGGCCGCCGAACTTGTGCGCCGACAGCGACAGGGCGTCCACGCCCAGGGCGTCCACGTCCAGGGGCAGGTGCCCGGCGGCCTGCACCGCGTCGGTGTGCAGCGGCACCCCGTGCCCCCGGCAGATCGCGGAGACCTCCGCCAGCGGCTGCACGGTGCCGACCTCGTTGTTGGCGAGCATGACCGACACCAGCGCGGTGCCGTCGTCCACGAGCCGCTCCAGGTGCTCCAGGTCCACGACGCCGCGGGCGTCGACGCCCACCTCGTCGACGCGGAAACCCCGGTGCGCCAGCGCCCGCGCGGTCTCCAGCACCGCCGGGTGCTCGACGGCGGAGACCACCACGCGCCGGTCGCGGGGGGCGGCGGTGGCGATGCCGGTGACGGCGAGGTTGTCGGCCTCGGTGCCCCCGCCGGTGAACACCACCTCGCCCGGGCGCCGGCCCAGCACCTGCGCCACCGCCGCGCGCGCGGCGTCCAGGCCGGCCTTCGCGGCCCGGCCGGCCTCGTGCGCGCTGGAGGGGTTGCCGGTGACCCGCGTCAGGTACGGCCACACGGCCTCCAGCACCTCCCGGCGCGGCGGGGAGGTGGCGGCGTGGTCCAGGTAGATCACGGCGCCACCCGCCCGGTGGGCCCGTCGGTGCTCCCGGCGGCGACCTCCACGTCCAGGCCGAGGTCCAGCGTGCGGGCGTTCTGCGTCAGCGCCCCCACCGAGACCAGGTCCACGCCGGTGCGGGCGATCGCGGCGACGGTGTCCAGGCGCACCCCGCCGCTGGCCTCCACCAGCGCCCGGGAGCGGGCCCGCACCCGGCGCACGCCCTCGGCGAGGTCCTCCAGGGGGAAGTTGTCCAGCAGCACCACGTCGACGTCGGCGGCCAGGACGGCGTCGAGCTGGTCGAGGCGGTCCACCTCCACCTCCACCGCGGTGGTGTGCGGCACCCGCTCGCGCACCGCGCGCAGCGCGGTGGTGACGTCCACGCCCCCGGCGAGCAGCACGGCGAGGTGGTTGTCCTTGACGAGCACCGCGTCCGAGAGCGACCAGCGGTGGTTGCGCCCGCCGCCGGCGCGCACCGCGGCGCGCTCCAGCACCCGCAGGCCCGGGGTGGTCTTGCGGGTGTCCACGACGCGTGCGCCCGTGCCGGCCACCGCGTCGACGAACGCGGCCGTGAGGGTGGCGACCCCGGACAGGTGCTGCAGCAGGTTCAGCGCGACCCGCTCGGCGCGCAGCACCCCCAGCGCGGTGCCGCTGACGCGGCCGAGGACGTCGCCGGCGGCGAAGCGGGTGCCGTCGGGGGAGAAGCCGCACCGCAGCAGCGCCCCGCCGGTCAGGGCGGCGGCCTGCTCGAACGCCGCGACGGCGGCGGCGGTGCCGGCCAGCACGCCGGGTTCGCGGGCGCGCAGCTCGGCGTGGGCGACCGCGCCGGCCGGCAGCAGCGCCTCGCTGGTGACGTCCCCCCACGGGGCGTCCTCGGCCAGGGCGGCGGCGACGACGGCCGCGACGGCCGCGGCGGGGGCGCCCTGGCCGAGGA